>CATPBQ010000263.1 GCA_955652795.1 uncultured Steroidobacteraceae bacterium
CATCTATAGTTCATGTCCCAGTTCGAGTCCGGAAGTGACTCGAAATCACTCGAATTAAGAGTTATATTTCATTGAAAAACAAAGACTTTGTGCCCGGGAGAGGACTCGAACCTCCACGGTGTTACCCGCTAGTACCTGAAACTAGTGCGTCTACCAATTCCGCCACCCGGGCAGGTGAGGAAGGCCGCGAAATGTACGCACGGGTTCGGGGGCTGTCAATTGAAGGCGCGTAGAGGAAAGTTCGGACGGCGCGACGGCGGCACCAGCGCAGCGTCGCAGAGCCGCGCTGGCAGGACGCACGGCCCTAAAACCAAGAGCGCGGTGCAAACCGCGGCCGGGAGCCACAGCAGGCTCGCGCGCGTGCGCACCGCAAGGTCCGTGCCATCTGACTCCAGCGTAACGCCGGGCTCACTCGTCGAGGGCACGGTCAGTGCGAATCGCGCCGGCTACGGCTTCCTGCGCGTGGAGGGATTCAAAGAAAGCGTGTTCCTGTCGCCGCCGCAAATGCGTGGCGTGATGCACGGGGACCGGCTGCGTGTGAAGGTGTCCCGTGATGCAAGTGATCGCTGGTCGGGCGCCGTGCAGCAGGTGTTGGAGCGCGGTGTGAGTGCGTTTCTCGGCACCGTGGAAGTGCAGGGCCGCAGCGCCTGGGTGAACGCTGCGGATCGGCGCCTGCAGCTGCGCTGTGCGGTGGCACCGCAGGACCTGCACGGCGCACGCAGCGGCGATTGGGTTATCGCCCGGATCACGCGTCACGCCGGTTCCGCGTCTGCCGCCCAGGCGGTGATCGGCAAACGTCTGGATCCGGATCGGCCGGTCGAGCTCGCCACCGAGTCGGCGCTCGCACGCTTTGATCTGCCGCACGAGTTTCCGGCCGCGGCGCTGCGTGAGGCGCAGGCACACGGCGAGCAGGTCGATGCGCGCGAAGCGAACGCGCGTGTGGATCTGCGCGAGCTTCCACTCGTCACCATCGATGGCGAGGATGCGCGGGATTTCGACGATGCGGTGTATGCGGAGCCGCACCCCGGGGGCTTCCGCCTGATCGTCGCGATCGCCGATGTGAGTCACTACGTGAGACCGGGCAGTGCGGTCGACACCGAGGCGCAGGTGCGCGGCACCTCGGTCTACTTCCCGACCCGCGTGCTGCCGATGCTGCCGACCGCGCTGTCGGATCACCTGTGTTCGCTGGCACCGCGGGTCGATCGCCTGTGCTTTGCCGCCGACATGGTCGTCAGCCGCAGCGGTGCCCTGAAAAGCGCACGCTTCTATCCGGCGGTCATGCGTTCGGCGGCGCGCCTCACCTACACGCTCGCGAACGACGCGCTGTTCGCGGGCCGGCCGGCGGCGCGCACCCAACTGGGTCCGCTGCTCGAGCGGCTCATGGTGCTGGTCGATGTCTACCGCGCGCTCCACAAGGCGCGCGGCCACCGGGGTGCGCTGGATTTCGATGCGGCAGAAGCCGAGTTCGTCATCGACGCAAGCGAGCGGGTGCGCGCCATCGAGCTGCGGGCACGCAACGACGCACACCGGCTCATCGAGGAGTGCATGATCCTGGCGAACGTCGCGGTGGCCGAGGCGCTCGAGAAGGCGCACATACCGACCCTGTACCGCGTGCACGGCCAGCCGGAGGAGGCGAAGCTCGAGAGGCTGGCGGCGACTCTGACCACTCTGGGCATCGATGCCCGCATACCGAAGACCGTGACCACGCGGGATTTGCAAGCCATCGCGCGTCGCGTGGGGAACGCCCCGGAGCGCGCGTTCGTCGAATCACTCCTCGTGCGGGCGTTGCCACAGGCGATTTACCAGCCGACCAACATCGGCCACTTCGGACTGGCTCTCACCCACTACGCGCACTTCACCTCGCCCATCCGCCGCTACCCGGACCTGGTCGTGCACCGGACCCTGAAGGCGCTGATCGGGGCGCAAGGAGACTCGGGCGTGCGCTACCCGACGGCGCAGCTCAGCGCATTGGGTGAGAGCACGTCGCGGCTGGAGAAGCGCGCCGACGAGGCGGACCGCTACGTCTCAGCCTTCCTCAAATGCACCTATTTAAAGGAGCGCGTCGGGCAGACGTTCCAGGGGCTGATCACCACCGTCGTGGATTTTGGCTGCTTCGTGCAGATCCTGGACGTCGCGGTGGACGGCCTGCTGCACATCGACAGCCTGCGGGATGATCAGTACGTCATGGAGGACGACGGTCACGCCTGGCGGGGCCGGCGCACGGGACGGCGGCTGCGCACGGGCGCGCACGTGCGGGTGGTGGTGACCGCCGTGAATCCCATCGAGGGCCTGGTCGACCTCGCGCTGGCGGAAGAGGCATAGCCGCGTTCGACAGGCCGGGCGGCGAGGACCGCAATGAAGGGCACTGAGACGATCTACGGCGTGCACGCGGTGCGCGTCATGCTCGAGCGGCATCCTGAACGCGTGCACAGCGTGCGCATCGCACAGCAGCGCGAGGATCCGCGTGTGCGCGCCATCGACGAGCTGGCGCGGCGCCACCATCGACCGGTGCAGCGCGTCGAGGTACACGCGCTGAAGCAGCTGCTGGGCGACGTCGCCCATCAGGGTGTTGCCGCCGACATCACGCCACTGCCGCCCTGGACCGAGGATGAGCTGCTCGCGGCTCTGCAGAGCGCGAGCGCACCCCTGCTGCTGGCGCTCGATGGCGTGCAGGACCCGCACAATCTCGGCGCCTGTCTGCGCAGCGCGGATGCCTGCGGCGCGCTCGCCGTGATCGTGCCGCGCGACCGTGCCGCGCAG
>CATPBQ010000264.1 GCA_955652795.1 uncultured Steroidobacteraceae bacterium
GAAGAAGTCATCGCCGGGCTTCACGCTGTGGTTCCCGGCGCTTAAGTCCAGGCCAAAATCGCCGGTGACGGGCTTGACGGGTGCGGTTGCGGCGGGCGCGCTCGCCGGCGCGGCACGGGCGGGTGTGACGGGCACCGATTTCTCCTCGACGGGCTTTGAAGCGCAGGCAACGACCAGGGCAAGCGCTGCCATCCACGACAGTACTCTCATAGGCCTTAAGACCTTCGAAGCTGCGGGAGAGGCGCGCATCATACGGCAGTGCTGCGCCGCCGGGAGGCCAGCGGCGCGAAATGTTGCCGCACGCGTTCCCGCGTTGCTCGCTTCGTCGGCACAGGCACTCGACTCGTCGCGCTCTAGGGTTGCTCGCCCCAGTAGCGCACCAGGTCGCGCCACTCGCCGCGTGCCGGCGGTGCGGGTGGCGCGCTCTCGGTGCCGAGGTACAGGAAGCCGACGATGGCATCGGTGGAAGCGAAGCCGAGCGCCTGCTTCACAATCTGATCATACGCAGGCCCTCCGGTCTTCCACATGGCGTTGAAGCCAAGCGCGAACGCCGCCAGCATCATGGCGTGCGCGGCCGCGCCCGCGGACAACGTCTGCTCGATCACCGGAATCTTCACCGCCGGGTTGCACTGCGCGGCCACCACGACGATCAGCGGCGCGCGCAACGCCTTGAGCCGCTCGCGCTGCAACGCCTGTGCGCCGAGTTGCGGCTGGACGCGCTGCACGTGATCGGCGAACAGGTCCCCCAGGCGCTCGCGGGCGCCGCCGCGCACCACGACGAAGCGCCAGGGACGCAGGCGCCCGTGGTCGGGGGCGCGCACCGCACTGGAAAAAATGAGCTGCAGCGCGCCCTCGTCCGGCGCCGGCTCGGTCAGCGCCCGGGCGGAGCGCCGCTGAAGAAGAGCGTCTATGGCCTGCATGGGCGCATTGTCGCAGACTCGCCCCGTGCTGATACTGTCCGAAGCCTGCGAGCGCAACAAGGGACCGATCCTGGAGGTTCTCAGGACCGAGTTCGCCGCCAGCCGCAGCGTTCTGGAGGTCGGCAGCGGCACCGGTCAGCATGCGGTGCACTTCGCCGCGCACCTGCCGCACCTCGCCTGGCAGCCGAGCGAGCAGGACGAACAGCTGGCGCCGCTCGCCGAACGCATCCGGCTGGAAGGCACGTCCAATGTGCGCTCGCCCATCACACTGGATGTGCGCGACCATCCCTGGCAGGTAGCGCGGGTGGACGCGGTATTCAGCGCCAACACGCTGCACATCATGGCCTGGAGCGCGGTGCGGGCCTTCGTTCGCGGCGTGGCGGGCGTCCTTACGGCGCCGGGCGTGTTGTGCGTGTACGGACCGTTTCGCTTCCAGGGGCAATATACGAGTGACAGCAATGCGCAATTCGATCGCTGGCTGAAGGCCCGCGACCCCTTGAGCGGCATCCGGGATTTCGAGGCGCTCGAGGCGCTCGCGCGCGCGCAGGGCCTGGTGTTCGCCGCCGACCACCCCATGCCGGCCAACAACCGCACGCTGGTGTGGCGCCGGGCGCCGGCCGGCGCCTAGCGTAGAGTGCGCGCATGGACCCCGACACGTTACGCGAGATCCGCGAAGCCATCCGCGCCATTCCCGATTATCCGAAACCGGGCATCACGTTCCGCGACATCACGACACTGCTGGGGAATGCGCGCGTTTTCCGTGCCGTGGTGGACCAGCTGGTACAGCCGTGGCTCGGCGCGCACATCGATCGCGTCGCAGGGATCGAGGCGCGCGGATTCATTCTCGGCGGCGCGATCGCACATCAGCTGTCGGCGGGCTTCGTCCCCATCCGCAAGAAAGGCAAGCTCCCGTATGCCACGGTGCGTGTCGCCTACTCCCTCGAGTACGGGCTCGATGAAATGGAAATGCATCGCGATGCCGTCGGCAGCGCAGAGCGCATCATTCTCGTGGACGATCTGATCGCCACCGGGGGCACGGCCGAAGCGGCCGTGAAGTTGCTGCGCTCCCTCGGAGCCCAGATCCTTGCGGCCTGCTTTATCATCGACCTGCCCGACCTCGGCGGGTCCGCGCGCCTTGCGGCCCTGCAGGTGCCGGTGCGCACGCTGGTGAGCTTTCAGGGACACTGACCACCGCTGTCCGGCCCTGACGGCGGGAATTATTATTTTATTTTTCAATGCGATACCAGCGTCTGACGGCCAACATTACGTTGCAGTCATACGGCACTTGCGCGACCGGAATCCGGTCATAATACGCGCGCCTTAGCTTCCTACTTTCTTCCTTTGGAGACTAAATCGATGTTCAAGAAGCTCGTCCCAGTCGTTGCCCTGGCCCTGCTCGCGGGTCCGGTTTTCGCCGCTGACGCACCGGCCACCGCGCCGGCCGCCGAGCAGCCCGCGGCCCCGGCAAAGTCCCATCACAACAAGAAGCACCACAAGAAATCCACCAAGGCCGGCGCCTCGACGGCCGATCAGTCGAACGCGCCTGCCAAGTAACCGTCACTCGTTTGACTGAAGGTTACCGAGCCCCGCCCCCAAGGCGGGGCTCTTGTTTTTGGGCCTTGCCGCTTGCCGCCGCGGGCAGTGGGGGCTTGCGGCTTTCCTCAAACGGGTTCAAATTTGCTCCCATGGATGGGACGCAGCAGGCCGCAATACACCAGGCGCTGGTTGCGGTACAACATGCCGTAACGAACATGACTTTTCCGAGCTGCGATCAGGAGGATCTGATCGAAGCCATTGATCGGGTCGAAGAACAGCTGCACGTCAACCACCCGAACGTGGCCCTCATGTGCCGCTTCCTGAACTCCATCGCGAGAAGCCTGCGCGCGCAGCCGGAAGCGCGTGACGCCTGCCTCGCCATCGAAGACGCGATCGGCAAGGCCGGCATGCCCAGCACCTGGCAGTCCGGTATCTGATCACCCCGGTCCCTGACCCGCGGCGGCCCGCTTAGGGTCGCGGGGCACCGGCCGCACGCGCAGCTGAAAGCCGGCTGAGCGGCCGCGGCGCCGGCCGCGCGGGCGTTGCGTTCGCGCGCGGGCGCGGTCTAAGTTGCGCGTCAATGTTCGCTCCTCTCTCCCAGTTCGCTCCTCTCTCCCAGGCTCTCATTCTGCTGGCGGGTTCCGTGTTGCTCGTGACGATCGCACGGCGCCTGGCGCTGCCCACGAGCATGGCTTACCTCGTGGTCGGTCTGCTGCTCGGACCACACGCGCTGGGCGTGGTGTCGGATTCGGGTTCGACGCGACTGCTGGCGGAGCTCGGCGTGGCGTTCCTGCTGTTCACGCTGGGGCTGGAGTTCTCGCTGCCACGCATGCTCGCCATGCGCCGCGAGGTCTTCGGACTCGGCGCAGCCCAGGTCATCGCCACAGCCGGCGTGTTCGCGCTCTTCGGTCACCTGCTCGGCATTGCGTGGCTCATCGCGATCGTGCTGGGGGGCGCCGTGGCGATGAGCTCGACCGCCATCCTGCTGCAGCAACTCACGGAGCGCGCCGAGCTCAACCGAACGCACGGGCGGCTCGCGTTCAGCATGTTGCTGTTCCAGGACCTGGCGTTCGTGCCGTTCCTCGCCCTGGGTGGCGCGCTGATCGCCGGACAGAGTCACTTCCAGCTGAGCGACAGCGTCGTGGCGGTGATCGGCGGCGCGCTCGCAATCGTGGCGGTGCTGGCGGCCGGGCGCTGGCTGCTGCGCCCGCTGTTTCACGAGATCGCCCATAGCCGCCTGCGTGAGCTGTTCACGCTGGCGGTGCTGCTGGTGGTGCTCGCCTCGGCGTGGGTGTCGCACGTCGCCGGCCTGTCGTTCGCGCTGGGTGCATTCCTGTCGGGGATGATGCTGGCCGAGACCGAATACCGGCACCAGATCGAAGCGGTGATCCGCCCGTTTCGCGACATCCTGCTCGGGCTGTTCTTCATCTCCGTGGGCATGCTGCTCGACATGCACCTGCTCGGGCGCGTCAGCGAGCTCGCCCTCGTGTTGCTCATGCTGCTCACCCTGGTGATCCTCAAGGCGACCATCGCCGCGCTGGTCACGCGCCCCTTCACCACCTCGCGCTTCAAGGCGCTGCGCACCGGCATCGTCATGTCCATCGGCGGTGAGTTCGGGGTCGCGCTGTGCACCATCCTGCTGCAGGCCGGCCTGGCGCCTGAAGGCCTCGGCGAGCCGCTGCTGGTCGCGATCGTGCTGTCGATGCTCCTGAGCCCGCTGATCCTCAACAACAACAAGCGCCTCGCGCGCTGGCTGCTGCGCGAGCACGCCCCGATGCCCACCGCCAGCGAGCGCGAGGAGGCTGCCACCCATGAGATCGCCCGGCGCGAGCACGTCATCCTGTGCGGCTTCGGCCGCGTCGGCCAGAACGTGGCGCGGGTCCTGGAATCGCAGGGTTTCGAATACATCGCGCTCGACCTGGACCCGGCGCGCATCCGCGCCGCACGCCAGGCCGGGGACCCGGTCGTGTTCGGCGATTCGGCGGACGAGGAACTGCTCACAAAAGTCGGGCTGTGGACCGCCAGCGCGATTGTCATCAGTTTCGCCGATCCCGCCACCTCGCTCGGCATCCTGCACGCCGTGCGCCGCCTGCGGCCCGAGGTGCCGGTGCTGGTGCGCACCCAGGACGATGCCCGCATCAAGGAGCTGCAGGATGCGGGAGCCACCGACGTCGTTCCGGAAACCTTCGAGGCGAGTCTCATGTTGGTCTCGCACGTGCTGATGCTGCTGCACGTGCCGGTGGCGCGCGTGGTGCGCACGCTGGGCGAGATCCGCAGCAACCGCTACGCGGTACTGAGAAATATCGTGCCGAGCGGGGATGCGGGCCCGGTCGATGAGATCAGCGAGCAGCGCGAGGAGCTGAAGTCCGTGGTCGTGCCCCCGGGAGCGTGGGCGGTGGGCCGCACGCTGGGTGAAGTGCGCAACCGCGGTGTGGAGGTGACCTTCACCGGCGTGCGGCGCCTGGGAATCCTCGGGCGCGAGCCCGCCGGCGACACGGTGCTGCGCGACGGGGACATCGTCGTGATCTACGGTCGGCCCGAGGAGCTGGAACGTGCCGAGGCGGTGCTGCTGGCCGGATGAGCGAGCGCGCCCACGACGCACCGGCCCGCTAAGATACCCAGCGCCTTGAGGATCAGGAGTCGCCCGCATGCACAAGAGCCGCCTCGCCGGGTTCATCATCGATTGCAACAGCGACGATCTGGATGCGGCCGCACGCTTCTGGAGCGCGGCGCTGGGACTCGCCGCGGAGTCGCCCGCCAGCGCCGGGGACGCGCTGTACCGCACACTCGATACGCCCGCCGATCAGCCGCACCTGGAGGTGCAGAGCGTCGCTCACCCGAGCCGCGTGCACCTGGACATCGAAACCGATGACATCGAGGCCGAAGTGCGCCGGCTCGAGAAGCTCGGCGCCCGGCGCATCGGCCCGGTTGGAACGTGGGTTGTGATGGAGGCGCCCACCGGCCAGCGCTTCTGCGTGGTGCGTGCGCAGCGCGCCGATTTCGACGCCAGAGCCAACACCTGGAACGACTCAAGGTGAACCGCAGCGACATCCACTTTCCGCCCAAGCACGAGCCGTTGCGTGAGGATGTCCATGCGCTCGGCACGCTCATGGCCGAGATTCTGCGCGAGCAGGGCGGGCAGCAGCTGTTCGAGCTGGTGGAGCTGGACCGCATCGCCGCCATCCGCGGCCGCGCCGGCTCGCGCGAAGCGCGCGCCGAGCTCGCGGCCAGTGTGCGCAACCGCCCCCCGGCGCTGGCGCGCGACGTGGTGCGCGCCTTCTCCACCTGGTTCCAGAGCGTCAATCTGGCGGAAAGGGTCCACCGCATCCGGCGCCGCCGCGAGTACCTGCTCAAGGACAGTCAGCGGCCCCAACCCGGCGGCGTGGAGGATGCGATCGGCGCGCTGAAGAGCCAGGGCCTGGGCGCGGCGCAGGTCCTGGAGCTCATCGGCAGTCTGTCCATCGAGCCGGTGTTCGCCCCGCATTCGACCGAAGCCAGCCGCAGAACCCTGCTGCGCAAACAGCAGCGTATCGCACAGCGCCTGCTCGAACGTCTTGATCCGACCCTCACGCCGAACGAAGCCCGCGGCGTCTGGAGCAGCATCCGCATGGAGCTGACCGCGGCCTGGCAGACCGAGGAGCTGCCGCGCGAGCGGCTCACGGTCGCGGATGAACGCGAGCAGATCCTGTTCTACCTGGTGGAGATCCTGTACCGCGTGGTGCCGGCGTTCTACGAGGAAATCGCCCAGGCGCTGGAGAAGCTCTACGGCACGGACGCCGGCGCGACGCGGGTGCCGGCCCTCCTGCATTTCGGATCCTGGGCGGGTGGCGACATGGACGGCAATCCCGACGTGCACGCCAAGAGCATCCGCGAGGCGCTGGCGCGCCAGCAGCAGGTGATCATCAACCGCTATTTCGAGGAGTGCCAGAGCATGGCGCAGCGCTTGTCGCAGAGCGCCAGCCGCGTGCCGGCGACCACCGAACTGACCAAGCGGGTCGAGCAGTACACGCGGCTGCTGCCGGGGGCACGCGCCATCACCCCGGTGCGGCACGACCGCATGCCCTACCGCGTGTTCCTCGCGCAGCTCGGCGAGCGCCTGCGCAGCACCTACGAGGGCCGGGCGAGCGGTTACGAGAGCGCGCGGCAGTTCCGCGACGATGTGTCGCTGATCGCCGCGAGCCTCAAGGCCAACAAGGGCGCGAACGCCGGCCTGTTCTACGTCGAGCGTCTGCTGCGCCGGATCGACACCTTCGGATTTCACCTGGCGACGCTCGACGTGCGCCAGCATGCCAGCGTTCTGCACCAGGTCGTGGCGCGCGGCTTCGATGACCCGCTGTGGCTCGGCCGCAGCAGCCGCGAGCGCCGCGACCGGCTCGCCGAGGCGCTGGAGAAGGATCGCGGACCGGTCGCGGAGCTCGATGCGCTCGGCAAGCGCAATCTCGCGGTGTTCGACGCCATCATGCAGGGCCGCCACCGCTATGGCCCCGAGGCCGTCGGCTACTTCATCGTGAGCGGCGCCAGCGGTGCGGACGATGTGCTCGCGGCGCTGCTGCTGGCGCGCTGGGCCGAGGCGTACGACAAGCGCACCGGGGAGGTGGCGCTCGACCTCGCGCCGCAGTTCGAAACCGCGGAGGCGCTCGCCGCGTGCGGCCGCACGATGCAGGAGCTGCTCGCGGATCCGCTGTATCGGCGGCATCTGGATGCGCGCGGGCGGCGCCAATGT
This sequence comes from uncultured Steroidobacteraceae bacterium, assembly GCA_955652795.1. Taxonomy (GTDB): domain Bacteria; phylum Pseudomonadota; class Gammaproteobacteria; order Steroidobacterales; family Steroidobacteraceae; genus 13-2-20CM-66-19. The sequence goes on from CATPBQ010000264.1 coordinate 7,180, forward strand.
GTGCTGATCGGATACTCAGACAGCAACAAGCAAACCGGCGCCTGCGCCTCGCGCTTCATGATTCACCAGGCGCAGCACGAGCTGGCGCAGGTGCTCGCCACCGCCGGCGAGCGCGCGGTCATGTTCCATGCCCGCGGCGCCAGCATTGCGCGCGGCGGCGGGCGCATAGAAGCCCTGGTGCACGCGGCCCCCGCCGGGGCCGTGGACGGGGTGCTGCGGCTGCGCGAACAGGGCGCAACCATCAAGCAGGGCTACGGACTGCGGCCCATCGCCATGCGCACCCTCGAGCGGGCCTTCAATGCGCTGAGCCTCACGACCGCGGCGTACCGCCGCGGGCAGCTACCGCCTGACTCCGCCGATCAGCTGGAAATCGCCGCGCTCCTCGCGCAGGAAAGCCGCGCCGCCTACCGCCGCCTGGTCTACGAGCAGGCGCAGTTCTACGATTATTTTCAGGCGGTCACGCCGATTGATGTGATCGAGAGAATGC
>CATPBQ010000265.1 GCA_955652795.1 uncultured Steroidobacteraceae bacterium
ACCCATGTCGATCTCCCAGCCCTGAATGGCAAAGCGCGGGGACGACGGAAACGCATGGTGATTATTGTGCAGCTCCTCGCCTGCAATCAGCACGCCCCAGGGCACGATGTTGGTGGCTGAGGTGGGCATCTCGAAACTTCGATACCCGACGCGGTGGCCAAGCCCGTTGATGACGCCGCCGGCGAACAAGGGTTGAGCAACCAGTTGCACGGCGATCATGGTGATGGCCGGCACACCGAACACGACCAGTTCCAAGACCACAAATAGCGAAATGCCGACTTTGGGGAAGCGGCTGTAGAGATTGTGTTCAAGCCAGTCGTCGGGTGTGCCACGCCCGTAATTGGCGAGAATCTTCGGATCACGCGCCGCCGCGGCATAGAGCTCGTAACCCTGTAACAGGACGCGCTTGAGACCGAAGACCACCGGGCTGTGGGGGTCTCCGGGGAGATCCGCATACGCGTGGTGTCGGCGGTGGACCGCAACCCATTCCCGGGTCACCGTGCCCGAGCAGAACCACAACCAGAATCGGAAGAAGTGCCGCAGCACCGGGTGCAACACGAGGCCGCCATGGGACTGGTCGCGGTGAAGGTACAAGGTAATCCCGAGGAACATCAGCTGTACCGTCGCGACCGTGAATGCGGCATAGCCCCACAATGGCAGGCGAATTGCACCGTAGAGGAGATGATCGACCATCACCCCACCTCACGAGGTCGGGAGAGAGTTTTGCTTTGTTCGGCGGCGGTCGCGCTCACGCGAGCGCCGCGACCGTCCAGAAGTCCAGCCGTGGCGCACGCAACGTGTTTCTGTCTCATTGCCTACTTCCTTGCTGCATTCCAGGAAGCCGCTGCTGATAAGGGGAAGTAGGCCAAACGCGCAAGCGCTTCCGTACGCTACCGCACGTAGGACCGTCGTGCGCTACGTTCCCGTCACCCGCATGCCTTTAGGGATATGCGAGAATTCGCCCGTGCCGGGGCGGTCGTGGAGGGCGCAGAGTGTTCGAAGAGAACCGACGCAGGTGGCTGCGCTCACGTCAGTGGGCTCGGGTCGATTTCGCCGTGATCGGCTCCTCTTTAGGTTGGCTGATGCTCATGGATCCCGGCGTCGTCGCCGGGCAAAGCTCCGCATGTCCGGGCATCCACGTCACGATACTGAACATCCGCAACGGTATCGGCACCGTCGACTGCGCGCTGTTCGACTCGCCGAACGGCTTCCCGCGTGAGGTGTTGCGCTCTGCAATGAGGGTCGTGGTCATGAAGGTACCGAGCACCAGGGCTCGTTGCGATTTTGAGGGCCTGCATTCCGGGACCTACGCGCTGGTCGTCCTTCATGATGAGAACATGAATGGAAAGATCGATACCAACTGGCTGGGCGTTCCGAAGGAAGGATATGGTTTTTCGAACGATGCCAAGGCCGCGTTGCGGGCGCCGTCGTTCTCTGACGCAAGTTTTGTCTATGACGGAAAGACCCTCGATCTGACGATCGCTTTGCGGTACTAACCCGAAGCGCCGTAAGGCGGCGGACCGGGCAAATTCAACCGTCACCCGCGCGAACGTCGATTGGCGGCGCCTGCATCACACTGGAGGATCCCTTGACGCGGCTCCGCCACACTTCGTACGGATCCCAGCCCGACTGAGGGCGTGCCAGCCTGTCCAGACCATTCACCCTTGCGGTGAATGGCTCGTTCGCCGCCGCTGATATCCGGTAGACGGCGTCACGTCTTCCTGCTCCCTTTCGTTTCATCTGCCTGCGCTCCTGAGCCGAACGGTAAACTCACTTCCCTGAGTTATCGAGAGGAGATCCCAAGCTGCACTGACGCCGGAACTCCTTCTGTGCGCTAGCACACGTTAGCGGCTTGCGTGATGGACACACTTAACCGGGCGAGTGAGCATCCTGTCTGCGGCAGCGGACAGTCCGCATTGAACGGGTCGCGTCAAGACCGGTGCATTGAGCCCGCCCGCGGTTGGCATGGTTGCGCTCACGCCCACGGTCTTCGGACGGCGCCGAACTGCAGCCGACTCGGCAATGCGTCGGCCGGCTGAGGCCTGATTGCGCGCCCGACACGTTGTCGCCGGGGAACAAACGGTGTAGAAAAAATGCGGTCATGGCCTGTGACTTAGCCTCCATAACGGCCTCGCGTGATGAACCCTCGCGTGGAAATCCTGAGTGTCTTGCTCGCTGTCATAGCGATTGCCCCGCACGCAGAGGCAGAGGATCCCGAGCGAGTGCGCCCGTCGAGCGGAACGGTTGGAGAGCTGCGCAAAGTATCGACTGAGGCGGTCGATACGCTCGGTGAGTATCTCGATGCGGGCCATGACTGGCTGTATCGGCGGCTGCAACACTGGTTTGAAGACATTGACGTCCGGTTTGCGCAGTCTGAGCACACGCCGATCGTAGTGCCGCTGTCGCCGCTGCGGATTGGACTTGCCAGCGAGTTCGTCCACCGGCGCGGTGGAGTTGAGTTCGCGACGACTCCGGATTTCGAGGCCGCCGTGCGCCTGCCCAATCTCGAGCGGCGTCTCAGAGTGTTTGTCACCAGTGACGACCTGCAGGAATCCCCGGGTGATCCCGCCCTCGATCGCAATCCGGTCCGCGCCGGCGTGCGATTCGTGCCCCAGTCGCATATCGGTTTCGAGTTCGGTGTGCGGGCGAAGATCTGGCCCGCGGTCTTCGCCGCGCTGCGCTGGACTCCCGAGTTTCACGTGGGCGCCTTGCGCGTGTATCCGTTCGCCAAGACCTACGTGGAGAGCGGATTGGGCTTCGGCACGAGCGGCGGTATTACCTTCGAGCAGTGGAGCGACCGCTGGATCTTGCGCTCGGCGAGCTACGGCAACTGGGTTCGCAATACGTCTGCGACCGATTGGACGCAGTCGTTTATCGTTGGTTATGCACGGGCCATCATCGAGGAGCGGCGCTACGATAGACTGGCCACCGGCCGTGACCTCGCTTGCGGAGCGGTCGCTCGGGTGAGTGTGTCCGGCGACCGCGTGTCGCGCACCTCGTTGTACGAGGCGAGCGTGCTGATGAAGCGTCCGCTCCATGGTGGTTGGCTGTACGGATACGTCGAGCCTGTGGTGCGATGGGATCGCAGATTCGGTTGGCATCCGGACCTCGGCGTACGCATGGGGTTCGATGCATTGTTCTGGGGGCTCGCGTCACTCCCGGCAGAGGTTGCGCCCTACTGTAGGTAGTCCTGCTCTGCAGCGATCCTGTGGCGATCAGCCCGCGCTGTGCGCTCCCGTACAGACGGTAAGGCGCGGCGCGTCTAGTTTCACCAGGAAGTTCAAATCGGCAGCCCAGTCCCCCATGAGTCGTTCCGTCCGATCGGCCGGGCATGCCGACGGGTGCGCGTGCTTTTTTTCGCGCTTTGGTGCGATAGCGAACGGAGAATCATGGCAGCGAGCCGGACAATCACGGCTGTTCACAAATCGAGGAAAGAATTATGAAGACGACATTTGCAACCGCCTGCGTGCTCTTCGGCACGTTGCTCGGGGCCCCGGTGATCGTGGTCGCCCACGAC
>CATPBQ010000266.1 GCA_955652795.1 uncultured Steroidobacteraceae bacterium
CCAGGGTATCGAAGCCCGTGCCCTGCCAGTAGCGCTCAAACACGAGGTGATCGTGGCGGCTGACGATCAGCGCGCGGGAACCGTGTTCGCCGGCGTAGCCGGCGGCGGCTTCCAGGGCGTGTCGATCGAGCGCCTCGAGCTCCGGCGCCACGCGCGGCGCGGGAGGTTCGTTACCGCCGGCGAGGAGCTCGCGCGGCTGGTAGCGCTGCGAGCCGGCATATCCCTTCCACAGCAACACCCCGCCGGCGACTGCGCCGATCAGGACGATCACCGCCGCCCACGCGAGGATCCTCCGGGCGCCGCGCGGCCTCACCGTGCGGCTCCTGCGACCCGCCGGCGGCGCTCGGGGGGCGGGCGGATCGGACCGCAGTACAGGGCGCGACCACGCGCCAGCTCCAGTTCATGGCTGGCACACCTGAGCCAATCACCGGGGCGATGCGCGCTCACCACCACGGCCGTGCGGCGCGCTGCCAGGGCGAGCACGCGTTCCAGCAGGGCGCGGCGCGTGGGAGCATCCACGCCCGCAAAGGGCTCATCCAGCAGCAGCAGCTGTGGCTCGCGCACCCAGGCGCGCGCAAACAACACGCGACGCGACTGTCCGTAGGAGAGCTCGCCCAGGGTGCGTGTTGAGAGCCTCGCCAGACCGAACAGCGCCAGCGTCCGCCGCGCCGCGGACCGATCGGCTGCGCTCGGCGCATCGTTGAGACCAACGCTCGCGTGGCGCCCGGATTGCACCACCTCGGCCACGGTGAGCTGCGCCGGATGATCGGCTTGCAGATGCGGAGCGACCAGGCCCACCCGTTTCTTGAACACATCCAGGGCCACGCCCGGACCGACGCCCGCGCGCTCGATCGCTCCGCCCACGGCGACGCCGTGATCGCCGTACAGCGTGCGCAGCAGCGTCGTCTTGCCGGAACCGTTGCGCCCGCGGATGACCCAGAACTCACCGGCGCGCACCGTGAGGGAAATCCCTTCGAGCACGCGGCGCTGTTGCAGGTACACCCGCGCGTTGATCAGCCGCACGAGGCTGCGCCCGCTGCGTGCGGCACGGCGCGCACTCGCCGCCGGCGAGGCCTGGCGCGGTTGCGCTGCGAGCCACCGGGTGAGCGGCGCGCCACGCAGCGCCCCACCGTACACGATCCGTCCGCGGCTCAACACCAGCGCGTGAGTGGCGCTTGGCGGCACATCCTCGATGCGGTGCGTGGCGAGTACCCACGGCAGGCGCCCCCTCTGGCGCCCCAGCCAGCGCAGCACGCGCGCGCGGTTGATCTCATCCAGTCCGGTCAGCACTTCATCGAGCAACAACAGCCGCGGCCGCGATACCAGTGCGCGCGCCAGCAGGATCACCCGCCGTTCCCCGTATGACAGGGACAGCAACCGGCGCGACGCCAGATGCGTCACCGCGAGACGCTCGAGCACCCGGCGAACGCGCCGGCGGTCGGCCACCCTCAGCACATCGAGGGGGATGTCGGTTCGATACAGGCCCGTCCCGACGATGCGCTCGACCGGCAGGTTCCAGCCGTAGCGCTGATACTTGTCCTGTCGCTCCGCTCCGAGATACGCGATTTCGTCCTTGATCCCAAAGGGCGTGCGGCTGAGCTGCCGGCCCAGGAGGTAGTGACGCGTCGCGCGCGCCGCCGGTGCGGGCCACACTACGCCGGCAACGAGTTTCAACAGCTGCGTCTTGCCGGCCCCGTTGGCGCCGGCCAGCACCCAGCGTTCCCCTGGCCGTATGACCCAGCTGATGCCCTTGAGGACCTTGCGCCCGCCGCGATGCACACTGAGGTGCGCGAGGCGCACTTCGAGGTACCGCGTGCCGGCGCTGCTCATCGGGGGCATTGGAGCACAGCCGCGGGCCGCGAATGGGTTATTCTTTGTGCGGTGTCAATGCGACTGCGGCTGCTCGCGCCCCGATACTGGCTCACGTGGGCTGGCTTGGGGTTGTTACGTGTAATGGCGTTGCTGCCGTTCCCGTTGATGGTATCGGTTGGAACTGTGCTGGGCGCAGTGCTGCGCCGACTGCCGATCGGCTTCGTCAAGACCGCACGACGCAACCTCGAGTTGTGCTTTCCCGAACTGTCCCCGCGGGCGCGTGAACAGCTGCTCGATCGGCACTTCGCGAGTCTGGGGATCGCCGTGCTGGAAATACCGCTCGCCTGGTGGATCTCGCCCGCGCGGCTCGCCCGCCTCGTGCATATCGAGGGCGCCGAGCATCTGCGGGCCGCTCTGGCGCGCGGCCGCGGCGTCATTCTCCTCACCGCCCATTTCACGCCAATGGAGATGGCGGGCCGCACGCTCGTCTCGGTGGCGCCGGTCAGCTTTCTGTACCGGCCGACCAAGAATGAGGTGCTGGCGTACGCCCTGCGGCGCTTCCGCCGTGGATATGGCGCCCAGGGTATTGCCAGGGACGACATTCGCGCCTTCATCGCGGCGCTGAAGAACAACGAGTGCGTGTGGTATGCCCCCGATCAGAGCTATCGCAAGAAGGGCGCGCAGATGGTGCCGCTGTTCGGCATCCCGGCGGCCACCAACACCCTGACGTCGCGCCTGGCGCGCATGACCGGGGCCACGGTGTTGCCGTACTTCCTGCAGCGCCTGCCGGGAACCCAGGGCTACCGCGCGGTCATCCATCCGCCCCTCGAGAACTTCCCGAGCGACTCCCCGGCGGCCGACACCGAGCGCTTCAACCGTATGATTGAGGCACAGGTGCGTGCAGCCCCCGAGCAGTACCTGTGGATTCACCGCCGCTTCAAGGGACTCTCCCAGGACTATCCGGACTATTACGGCCAGCAGGCGCCGCGCCGGACGTGAGCGACTCGACGGCGCCAAGCTACGAGCTGCTGGTCGTCGGTGGGGGAATCAACGGCGTAGGGATAGCCCGCGACGCGGCCGGACGCGGGCTGAAAGTGCTGCTGTGCGAGCAGGACGATCTGGCGGCACACACCTCCTCCGCCAGCACCAAGCTCATCCACGGCGGCCTGCGTTATCTGGAGGAGTTGCGCTTCTCCCTGGTGCGCAAGGCGCTGCAGGAGCGCGAGGTGCTGCTCGGCGCGGCGCCGCACATCATGCGCCCGCTGCGCTTCATCATGCCGCACGCCGCGCACCTGCGCCCGGCGTGGATGATCCGCGCCGGCCTGTTTCTCTACGATCACCTGGCCGCACGCGCGCGCCTGGCGGGGTCCGCATCCGTCGACCTGCGCACGCATATCGCCGGCGAGCCGCTCAAGGAGGGGTACCGGCGCGGCTTCGTGTACTCCGACGGGCAGACCGACGATGCGCGACTCGTGGTGCTGAACGCACTCGATGCGCAGGCGCGCGGCGCCACCATCCTCACTCGCACGCGCTGTGAGCGGCTGACGCCGCGCGGCGCCGGCTGGAGTGCAACGCTGCGCTGCGGGCGCGAGCCGCGCATCATCAGCGCGCGCGCGGTGGTGAACGCCACCGGTCCCTGGGTGAGTCGCTTCGTCACCGAGGCCACGCCGGTGCGCGCGGCGCACCAGGTGCGGCTGGTGAAGGGCAGCCACATCGTGGTACCGCGGCTGTTCGCCCATCGCTTCGCCTACATCTTCCAGAACGAGGACCGGCGCATCGTGTTCGCGATTCCCTACGAGCACGACTTCACTCTGCTTGGCACCACGGATGTGGATTACCGCACGGATCCGGCGGCGGTCGCCATCGATGCCGGGGAAGTGTCCTACCTGTGCACGCTCGCCAACCGCTACTTCAGACAGCAGCTCGCGCCGGCGAATGTCGTGTGGAGCTACTCGGGCGTGCGGCCGCTGCTCGCCGATGAATCGACCGACCCCACCAGGGTCACGCGCGACTACGCCCTGGAGCTCGACCAGCAGCCCGCGCCGCTGCTGTCGGTGTTCGGGGGCAAGATCACCACCTATCGGCGGCTCGCCGAGGACGCGGTGAATCGGCTCGCCGCCCGCCTCGGTGCGCGCGCCGGCCCCTGGACCGCGGGCGCGAAGCTGCCCGGCGGAGACTTGCCGGAAGGGAGCCTCGCGGTGTTTCTGCGCACCGTCGAGCGGCGCTACCCGTGGCTTCCCCCCCGCATGCGCCAGCGCTGCGCCCAGGCGTACGGCACGCGCCTCGAGCGCGTGCTCGGCACGGCCAGCGCGCTCGCGGACCTGGGTCGCGAGCTGTTGCCGCACCTGTACGAGCGCGAGGTCGAGTACCTGTGCCGCGAGGAATTTGCGCGCACCACGCAGGACATTCTGTGGCGGCGGACCAAGCTCGGGCTGCAGCTGCTGAACGTGGATTTAAGCCCGCTCGAGCGCTGGCTCGAGGCCGGCGGGCACGCCGCTTAGGCACGCGTCGCACTGAGGCGACAGCCGCGCCTGTGACCAGCATCGCGTTTTTCTGTTTCTCCTGGCGCAGTGCCTGCGACCGGGGGACGCACCGTGATAGCGTGGCGCCTCACCTTGAGGTCCCGTCCGCATGCCGATGCCCGATTCAGTGCTTGCCGCCATCATCGCGGGCAGCGCGACGCTGTCTGCGTCGTTGCTGCAACTCAGATCCGCCCTGCTCAGGGAGGCGACTCGCGGCCAGTCGGCCGCTCGTCGTAAAGGCAAGATCCAGCTCATCATCCTGCTCGCCGTGGTCGGCGCCGCGGCCATTGCCGGCTTCGCACTGTCGCAATGGCTCACCTCAGGCGAACGCCTGGCGCAGAGTACGCTGCAACGGGAGTTGCAGGCGCGCGTCGCGGAGATCAGCCGCACCGCCAGTCAGCTCGAGCTCACCCGCGCCGGGGCACGTGCCGAGATCGAGACCGGCGTGCTGCGCCAGATCGGCACCGACGGGGTGATCCTCACGGCCTCGGTAGGCGCCTGCCGGCCCGCATTGGTGATCAGTGCGCCCGGCACAGCCTCACCACCCGGAGTGTCAGCGGAAGTGGCCACGCCGGCCGCCCGCGCGTGCACCGAAGCCGAGGCGAGCCCCGTGACGTTGTGCGCCACCATTCCGGGCAGCGCCAAGGTCACGGAAGTCGAGCTCTTCAGCCGCCTCGCGGACGCCGATGCACCCTGGAGCGCGAACCGCTTCGTGCCCGGGCAGGAATCGGGGCAGGCGCGGTTCGCTGAAAAATACTCGCAAAGCGCGCCGGAGGCAGGCACGCAACAGGTCTGCCAGGGATTCACGCACTGGTCGGCCGATCACGCCCGCCTGGTGCGCATGATCGTGCGCTACTCTCTCTAGCCTGATCTACGCATAATTGCCCGCTTGCGAGGGTTGACCCTTGAGGGGGGCTGTTGATTTCTCCGCCGCGTCCATCGCTGTCCGCGCGTTCGTTGGGTGTGCTCATCGTGCTGGCGCTGGCGCCGCTGTGGCTGTCGGGCATGTTTGGCCGCGGCTTGTGGACACCCGATGAGCCGCGCGAGGCCGACATCGCCTGGCGCATGAGCCAGCAAAGCGACCGCACTGTGCCGCAGCTCGCCGGCACGCCGTTCCTCGAGAAGCCGCCGCTGTCCTACTGGATGTCGGGGGCTGCCATTTCCCTGTTCGGTGATTCCGCGGGCGGCGCCCGCGCCCCCAACCTGCTGTACGCGGTAATCACCGCGCTGGCGGTGGGCGCGCTGGCGCTGGCGATGCAGACCGATGCCGCGTCCGCGCTGCTCGCGGCGCTGGTCGCCGCGAGCGCACTGACGGCGTTTCGCGTGAGCATCTGGCTTGCGCCGGACGCCTGCCTGCTGGCCGGCAACGCGCTCGCACTGCTGGGCGCGTGGCGCGGCTACAGCGCGCCCGCCGGCCCTCGCAAAGCGGCGGGTTACACGCTGATGCACCTCGGCGCTGCGATCGGATTCATGGCCAAGAGCGCGCCCGGGTGGCTGGTGCCGGCACTGGCGCTCATCACCCTCATCGTGTGGGAGCGGCGCTGGTCGGAACTGCGCCGTTGGGAGCTGTACGCGGGACTTGCGCTGCAGGGGCTCATCATCGGCCCGTGGGTGCTGGCGGTCGCGCGCACCGAGCATGGGGCGGAGGCGCTGCGCGCGCTCTTCTGGAACAACGTCGTGGGACGATTCACCCAGGTCGCCGCTCCCGCCGCCCTCGATTACACGACCGGACACCACAACACCGCGGGCAAGTACCTCTTCGAGCTGCCGCTGTACCTGCTGCCGTGGACGTTCGCGGTTGCGGCGGCGTTGTGGCGGGCCTGGACCCGGGTGCGCGAGGCGGGTCGTCCCGCTACGGCGTGGCGCTTCGCGGTCGCATCGAGCCTGCCGTTCCTCGCCCTGCTGTCGGTGGCGGCCACGGCGCGCGACATCTACGCCGCACCCGCACTCCTCGGACTCGCCGTGCTCACCGGCCTGTGGGCCAGCGACGCGCAGCGCTCGCCGACCCGGCTCGACCAGCTGGCCGTGACCTGCACGCGCGTCCTCGCCGGCGCGCTGGGCGGGGTGCTGGTTGTCGCGCTGGCCCTGCTCTTCGCCTCGGGCGCGGGTGCGCCGTTCGCATGCCTGGCGGCGGCGCTCGCCGCCGCGATCTCGACGCTCACCGCGCTGATGCTCGCCGCGCAATCACAGCAGCGCGGGGATCTGCAGCGCAGCCTCGCCTGGACGTACACCGGCTACGCCGCCGCGCTGTGTTTCACCGCGCTCGCAGCGCTGCCGGTCATCGATCGCTGGCAGGATCTGCCCGGGCTCGCGCGGCGCATCCACGCCGACTGCGCGCGCCAGACGCTCGCGCTCCTCGATCCGGACGAGACGACTATCGCGATGCTCGACCACGGTTTCGACGCACGCTTTACCATCCTCACGACCAACGCGCAGGCGCCGCACGGCGCCGTGACCGGCTGGTTCAGCGCCCACGGTCGCGAAGCGCGGGTGCTGGTCCTCATGCCCGGTCACGCGCCCGGCCCCCTCACGCGCTGGCTCGAGCGCTTTCACGGGCAACGCGGCGACGGCGACGGCATCGCGGAGAGCCTTGCGGCATCCGGAACCGCCACGCTCCTGCGGCGCTACGAGCTGCCGCAGGGACGGCGTTACGCGTTGTTGGGACCCCCAGTGCCATGAGCGGTGCGGGCACATGACACGACTGTCACGAACACTGCGGAGCACCTATGTCGCAACCAGGCTCTGACCTCTCGCGCAACCTGCTCAGCCGGCATATCCAGCTCATCGCCATCGGTGGAACGATCGGCGTCGGGCTGTTCCTCGGCTCCGCCAAGGCGATCCACAACGCCGGCCCCGGCCTGCTGCTCGCCTACGCCCTGGGAGGCACGGCCATCTTTTTCATCATGCGCGCGCTGGGAGAGCTGCTGACCTACCGTCCCGTGGCCGGCTCGTTTGCCATCTACGCCGAGGAGTTCTGCGGGCCGTTTGCGGGCTTCGTCACCGGCTGGTCCTACTGGTTCATGTGGGTCGTGATCGCCATGGCGGAGCTCACGGCGATCGGCATCTACGTGCGCTACTGGTTTCCGGACCTGCCGCAGTGGCTGCCGGCGCTGGTGGCGCTGATCGCGCTGTATGGCTCGAACCTGCTGGCAGTGCGCGTGTTCGGCGAGCTGGAGTTCTGGTTCGCATTGATCAAGGTGGTGACCATCGTGGCACTTATCGCCGCCGGGCTGGTGGTGATCCTGTTCCACGCCGGCGCCTTCGGCGCGACCGCGAGCTTCGCCAACCTATGGACCCACGGCGGCTTCCTGCCCTTCGGCATCAAGGGCGTGCTACTGACGCTGCAGATCGTGATGTTCGCCTACTCGGGGGTCGAGCTGATCGGTGTGACCGCGGGCGAGGCGCAGAACCCTGCGGTGGCGCTGCCCCGGGCGACCAACGGCATCATCCTGCGGATCCTCATTTTCTATCTCGGTGCGCTCGCCATCATCATGGCGGTGGTGCCGTGGGACCAACTCAGTCCGAGCGTGAGTCCGTTCGTTTTTGTGTTTGAGAAACTCGGCGTGCCCGGCGCCGCCGGCATCATCACCGTGGTAGTCATTACCGCGGCCTCCTCCTCCTGCAACAGCGGTCTGTTCAGTACCGGGCGCATGCTCTGGTCGCTGGCGCGGCGTGGCCAGGCGCCGCGTGGCTTCGCGGCGCTCAACCAGCGCCAGGTGCCCGCCGCGGGCATCCATGCGTCCGCCGCGGTCATGCTGCTCACGGTGGTCCTGAACTACCTCGTGCCCAAGGAAGTGTTCACCTGGGTCACGAGCATCACGCTCATCGGGACGCTGTGGACCTGGGGCATCATCATGGTCTCGCATCGCAACTACCGGCGTGCGGTGCAGGCCGGGCGCGCGGCGGCAGCGCCGTTTCGCATGCCGGGCGCACCGTTCGCGAACTGGGCAGTGCTGGCGTTCCTGCTCGCGGTGACCGCCCTGCTGGCGCTCGATCCGGACACCCGCGTGGCGCTGTACGTGGCTCCGGTGTGGTTCGGGCTGCTCGGGATCGGTTATGCCAGGCTGAAGCCACAGCCGAAGTGACGCCGTCCGGGCGCGACCGGCGCTCAGCGCTGCATCTGCAGCATCGGATACAAGCAGCTGCGCGAGGTACTCGGCGCCGTCAAGGCTACATCAGCGGCTCGCCGCCGCCGATGAGACCCCCGCCGTCCACCACCACAGTCTGTCCGGTGATGAAGTTGCCGGCGCGCGAGGCGAGCAGCACCGCCGTGCCGGCGACATCGTCCGGATCCCCGAGGCGCCGCAACGGATTGGCGCGCGCGAAAGCGGCGGCGCGCCCCGGATCCGCCCACAGCGCCCTGGAGAAATGGGTGCGGATGATGCCGGGCGCAATGCAGTTGACGCGGATGTTGTGCGGCCCCCATTCGACCGCAAGATTGCGCGCCAGCTGCATGTCGGCCGCCTTGGAGATGCAGTAGGCACCGAGCAGCGCGCTGCCCATGAAGCCGCCCACCGAGGAAATGATGATCACCGCACCGTCCCTGCGTTCCGCCATCGCCGGCAGCGTCATGTTGCACAACCACACGTTGCTGTGCAGGTTGGTGTGGATGATCTTCTCGAACACCTCGTCAGGCGTGGCCGCAGACGGGCCGAAGTGCGGGTTCGCGGCCGCATTGCACACGACAATATCGATCCGGCCCCATTGCGCGATGCTGGCATCGACCAGTGCCCGCAGCTCGGCCTTGTGCCCCACGTTACAGGCGTGGGCAAGCGCCGTACCGCCGGCGGCGGTGATCTCCGCCGCGGTTGCCTGGCAACTCTCGGCCTTGCGGCTCGAGATGACGACACGCGCGCCGTGCAGCGCCATCTGCATCGCGATCGCCTTGCCGATGCCGCGGCTCGAGCCGGTAATGAGGGCCACCTTGCCCGACAGGTCGAACATGCTCATGTGGAGCGTCCTCAGCGGCAGATTTGCCGTGCATTCTGCCCGCAGCACCACTGCTTGCAATAGTCCACGCACTCCGTGTGTTTCGAGCGTCGCGCGCCATGGGTGATGAATCTGGGCACTGGTGCGAGACAATCCGCCTGGTACCGCGGGTGGCTCCGTGGGCTTACCAGGCGGCTGGTTTAGTAATCATCAGCCAGAAAATGATCAACACGCCCGCGAACGCCGGCCAGCCCAGCCCGAACCACCATCGGTAATAGCGAAAGTAGACCGGCGGCAGCGCTGTGCCGTTCGCCGCGGCTGCGATCGCCAGATCGCGCATCCGGATCTGAAGCCATACAACCGGCAACCAGAAGCACCCGACAACAGCATACAAGACGAGGGAGATCCAGACCCAAGGAAGCGAGAAAGCATAGCCGCCAGCCAGACCATGAGAAATCCGGTGACGGGCTGCGCCACGACGGCAGATGCGGTAAAGACAGCGTCTGCAAGGACCACATCCCGGCTGACCGCAGCGATGATCCGTACGTCGCCGGTCTTCTGCGCACGCAGGAAGAAGAACGCGATGCCCACCCCCATGCCTAGCAGCACCGTGGACGAGACGACGTGCGCCCATTTCAGGCAGAGATACGTCCCAGTCATAGCGCGACGTCCTCGATCCTAGTGCGTATATCCCAGCGAGCGAATTCTGGCTCGAAGTCATCGAGCGTTAGATACGTCATGCAAGCGTGAGCACCCCTCTCGGCGACGGCACCACGGGCGATGCGCCTTGCCAACAGGATTGCGGCCATGCAGGGAATCTCGGGCCCGTTGAGCGCAGGTGCAGACAGCTGCCACGTCCGACGTAAGCGCATTCCGTCCATCCGTCGCCCCTCGATGCTCACGCGCATCCCGCCCGATGGTCCACCCCACCGATCGAAGATCTTCGCCATGTTATTCAGTCCGGACGCCATACGTTCCACGGGCAACGGCAAACCCAAGCGACGAAGAGCCGCCAGAGAGTACAGCGCAAAGTGCTGTATGCCGGACTCCAACGCGGCGTGAAACTCCACATCCGAAACCCCAGGATAGCGTTCGGGCAGCAGCGCTAGGTCCGGCACGTCGCAGGCCGCGCCCCAACGATTACCGATGTCGAGACGCAGCCGTCGCAAATCCATCCAACCCCAGACCCTTTGCCATTCTCCGTTGCGCCAGACAGGGATCGGTTGACCGAGGTAACTGAAGACACCTGCCAACGTCGCGACGCCACGCGGCGCGCGTTGCCCAGGCGCTATTGCAAGTTCGATCCGATCGACCATCCGCAGCGGTTCGCGCAGCGCGTGGATCACCGCGGACGAAAGTGCAGGCAACGTGCTCGCTCCGCTGAGAG
>CATPBQ010000267.1 GCA_955652795.1 uncultured Steroidobacteraceae bacterium
CCTGAACGTCAAGGGGCTGGGTCGTGGGATACATGCCCGAGCCGTCCACGATGTGGCGTTCAGCGAGGTGCGCCGGCAGCTCGCCTACAAGAGTGACTGGTACGGCAAGATCCTGGTCGAGGTGGATCGCTGGTATCCCTCGAGCAAGACATGCTCGGAGTGCCGGCACATGCTCGATGAGTTGCGGCTGGATGAGCGGCGATGGAGGTGCCCGGCATGCGGGACTTGGCACGACCGCGACGTCAATGCCGCACGGAATCTGCTGGCAGAAGGTCTTCGCCAGCTGGCCGGTCGTGACGACCGGGACCTGCGCGTGGATGCGGGAGATGCATGCCCGGAAGAGATTCTGGAGCAGGTGCTCGCAGAGGAAGCGCGAAGCGGGCAACGGAATCGAGCCAGTGTGGAACAGGCGCGGTTCCGTTAGCAGCGCAGTCAAGTGCAGCGCATCGTCAGCACACCGCCGCACCTTAGCGCGCTCGCCGCTCGTCTTGCCACGCAGCCGCGCGTTGGCCTGGACACCGAATTCCTGCGCGAGCGCACCTATCGCGCGCAGCTGTGCCTCGTGCAGCTGTCGGCGCCCGACGACGCCGTGTGCGTCGATCCGCTCTCGCTCCCCGATCTGACGCCGCTGGCGGGCGTGTTGGCCTCCTCCGGCGTCGTCAAGGTCATGCATGCCTCCCGCCAGGACCTCGAGGTGCTGCTGCCGCTCGCGGGCCTGGTGCGGCCGGTGTTTGACACCCAGATCGCCGCCGCTCTCACCGGCCTGCCCGCCCAGATCGGCTACGCGGAAGCTGTGCGCAGACTCCTGGGACAGGAGCTCGCCAAGTCCCACACGCGCACCGACTGGTCGCGCCGCCCGCTATCCTCCGAGCAGATCGAATACGCGCTCGATGACGTACGCTACCTGCTGCCGCTGGCCGCGCAACTGCAGGAGCAGCTCGGGCGCCTCGGGCGCCTCGACTGGCTCAGCGAAGAGCTCGCGGCGCTCGAGGACGCGGGCGCACTCACGATCGAGCCCGACAACGCTTGGCTGCGCATCAAGGGCCTGCGCGACCTGGACCCGGCGCGCGCGCGCCTGGCGCGCACTCTGGCCGCGTGGCGCGAACGCGCTGCCGTGGAATACAACCGCCCGCGCGGCTGGATTCTCGATGACACCGTGCTGCGCGAGATCGTCGTGCAGGTGCCGCGCACGCTGCAGGCGCTGTCGCAGATTGCAGAAATACCCCCGGGCATGGTGAAGCGCCGCGGCGAGGAACTGCTCGCCCAGGTGCGCGCCACCGAGGTTCCGGACCCCGCGCCGCCGGTTCCGGGCCGGCCGCGGCCCGATCCGGTGAAGGCTGCGCTGGTGAAGAAGCTCGGCGCCATCAGCCAGGCGGTGGCCGCGGAGCTGAACCTCGTGCCGGAGGTGTTGGCTACACGGCGTGATCTCGAGCAGCTGGCCGACGGACGCCGCGACGGCGCGGTGCTGCGCGGCTGGCGCCGCGGGACGGTCGGGGAGCGCCTGCTCGCAGCGCTTTAGGTTGACGCGGCCGCATTGCCTCGCAGTCGGCGAGGCCGCTCAGCGGCGTTTTCCCTTGAGTCGACCGCGCCCGGAACGACTCGAGCGCCGCGATTTCCCGCGCGCCACCGGTGCCGCCTTCGCGGCAACCTTCCTGCGGGCCGAGCGCAGGCTCATGCTCTTGCGGGGCGCCGTTCGGCCCGAGCGAGCGCGCGAGGCGCTTGCGGGCGCGCGCTTCCTCGCCGCCGTCTTGACGGCGGTCCCTGCCTTCGTGCGGCGGGGCGAGGGCCGGGACGCCGGCGCACCGAGCGCCTGCGCCAGACGCCGCGTCACCTCATCCACGTCCCCTTCGGCGTTGATCACCCGCAGCAGGCCGCGCGCGCGGTAGAAGTCGATCAACGGCCGGGTCTGCTCGTCGTACACCCGCAGCCGCTCGGTAACCGTCGCTTCGTTGTCGTCCGGGCGCTGCGTGAGCCGATGCGGGGCCCCGGTCTTCGGACACAACTCGCTGTGTGCGGCCGCCGGCGGGGAAGTGAGCAGATTGAACACGCGCCCGCAGTCCGCGCAGGTGCGCCTGCCGGAGATGCGTCGCACCAGCTCGCGGTAGTCGACCTCGAGTTGCACCACCGCATCGAGCGGCTGCTGCAACCCTTCGAGCAGCCGCTCGAGCGCGTGAGCCTGGGCGAGGTTGCGCGGAAAACCGTCGAGAATGAAACCGCGGCGGGTATCGGGTTCGCCCAAGCGCTCGCGGATCATGCCCAGCACCAGGGAGTCATCGACGAGCCGGCCACCGTGCATGGCTTCCTTGGCCTGGCGGCCGAGCTCGGTGCCTCGGGCTACGGCGGCGCGCAGCAGATCTCCGGTCGAGATCTGCGGGATGCCGTTCCGCTCCATCAGACGCCGGGACTGGGTGCCCTTGCCGGAGCCGGGCGCGCCCAACAGAACGATACGCATGTTTGTTCAGTCGCGAGAGCGCTGCCGTGGCAGCCACAAGGGTGCGCCACGTTACCGGCGGCCCCCTCAGAGGTCAAACGGGCGCCGGCGGTGCCCGCCGCCTGCGCTTCTCGCCGCGCGTGCGTTATTCTTGCCCCCCACCCTCCTCCCCAGCCTTGCCGGCAGCACCCACGGCCATGAACAAGATCGTCCGCAGGAATGCTTTCTATGCCCAGTCAGGCGGCGTTTCGGCTGTCATCAACGCCTCCGCGTGCGGGGTGATCGAGACGGCGATGCGCTCCAGACACATCGGCAAGGTGTACGCCGGGCGCCATGGCATCATCGGCGCGCTCACCGAGGATCTGATTGATGTCGGCCGCGAGAGCGCCGCGACCATCCGCGCCCTGAAGCACACGCCGGCGGGCGCGTTCGGCTCGGCGCGCTTCAAGTTGAAGGGTATCGAGGAGAACCGCGCCGAGTACGAGCGCCTGATCGAAGTGTTCCGCGCCCACGACATCGGCTACTTCTTCTACAACGGCGGCAACGATTCGATGGACACCGCGCTCAAGGTGTCGCAGATCGGCGCGGCGCTCGGCTATCC
>CATPBQ010000268.1 GCA_955652795.1 uncultured Steroidobacteraceae bacterium
AAGGCCTCGGCCGTCTGCTGCGCCAGCGCGCCGGCCAGCGTGATCGGTGCCATCGCCCCCATGAGCGTGAAGGGCGTGATGACCACGCATTGGCCATGGCGGGCCATCACCATGATGTTGTCGAGAATCTCCTCATCCACCCGGCGCGGTGAGTTGACGTTCGTCACCGTCATCAGGGTCGGACGCGCCGCCAGCTCCTCGACCGTGCAGCCGTGCTCGATGGCCGACATGGCGATCGCGTCCTGCGCCTGCACGCCGCCGATGCCGCGCGCCGCCCACACGATATCCGCGCACTCGATGTGGGCCTGATAGGTCAGCAGATGCCGGACCGCCACCGGGACGTCGACCGGCTCGACCACGATGCCACCCTGCCAGTGCAGGATGCCGAGCTTGTGGGTAAGCCTGAGGATGTTGCGAAACCCTTCGAGGTCCCCATAGCGACGACCGCCCTCGAGATCGCGGATGTTCGGGGCGCCGTTGACGGGTCCGAAATTGACCACATTGTCGCCGACGTGCAGATGCCTCTCGGGATTGCGGGCATGGAGCACGAAGCGCTCGGGCGCGTGGGCCAGCTGCGCCTCGACGATGTCGCGCCCCAGGCGGACCATCTGAGTCGCCTCGTCCACCAGGGCGCCGGCACGGCGGAAGACCTCGCGTGCCGCGGTGCTGCGGATCTCGAGACCCGCCTGTTCGAGAACCTGGAAGGCCGCGACCAGAATGCGTTCGACCTGCTCGGCGGTCAGAATTTCCAGCGGCGTCCAGCGATTCGTGAGCCGCGGCAGGGGCGCGAGCGAGGGACCGGTGGAGCGGTGAGCGCGCCCTCGGTCGCGGCGGCGCGAGGTTGCCGGAACTTCGGTCATGGCTTGGCCTTGCATGGTGCGCGATCGGCGCTGGATCCGCCGGTTGCAGCGGTGCGAAAGCCCCGGCGATACTTAAGCAAGTACTTTAGTGTCCTCGGCAGGCTGCATGACTGGCCGCTTCACGCGACCCGAATCGCTCAATCGGGATCACAGCTTTTTCACGACGACGCGGCCCGTCGAGTCGACAAACACATGATAGTGATTGCCGTCCTTGCAGGAGACGGTGTAGTCGCTGTCTGCGTTGCGCTTGGCGTCCACTACTTTGTCACAGGGCATACCCTGCAACGCGATCGTAGCAGTCAAATCCCTGGCCATGGACGGTTCCTCGGCGCGCAGCAAACGCGCGCCGCCGAGCACGGCGATGACCGTGAGAACGAGAACGAATATGCGGCGGCCCATGATGTCTCCTGTAGCTCGAGTCTCAAATCACAGTTTGGCGAAACTTTACCGGATCCGCGAGAATGCCCCAGAGCGCCTCTCGCGAGGATGAGATAGCTGCCGCCAGGGCCGGGTCGCCGTCCTGCAGCAGGCTGAGCACTTTGAGCAGCAGCAGGTCATACCTTTGCCGCAGCTCCGCCAGCGTAGTCGCGCCCTGATTTCCGTGGAACGCTCGGAATTGATTGAGCAGATCGTCGACCTGATTCTTCAAAGAGAGCTTGGTAAACAAGCCGATGGCTTGCGTTTCCTTGAGTCGTTGCTCCAGAGCGCGCAGATCGAGCGCTGGGGCCGACGGCGTACTCTGACGGGTGGACGTGTCACTAGCCGGGGCGGCGCTCGGCTTCGCCGCCGCCGCCGCCGCCGAGGACCCCACGGCCGCGGCAGGCGCATTTCCCGGGCTCTTGAGGGTGGACGGCTTGGGCTTCGGGCGGCTCGAGCCATGTGCTGCAGATTGGGCCGTCGTTTTCGAGCCGTTGCCCGGTTCTGCCGAAGCAGGCCCGGTCGCGGCCGGTGGCGGAGTCCCGGATGGCACCGTCGAGTCTGGTGTTGCTCCCACGCCCTGCGACACAGCGCGCTCGGGCTCACTCGGCGCCGCCTCGGGCACCGTCGGCTTTACATGCGCGCAGCCGATCAGCACCAGAGAGCACGGAATCCCAGCAATTATTCTCTGGCGCATCCCTCAGGCCTTCTGACCCTCTGGTAACTCTTTGGGACTATAGGCGGGACTATAGGCGACCCCGCATCCCCCGATGCCGCAGTAGCCATCCGGATTCTTCGCCAGATATTGCTGGTGATAGTCCTCTGCGTAGAAGAACTCCGGCGCGTCACGAATCTCCGTGGTGATCGCGCCGCGCCCTGCTGCCGTGAGGCGCGCCTGGTATGCGCGCAGCGACGCTTGCGCGGAATCGCGCTGCCTCTGGTCCAACACGTAGATCGCCGAGCGGTACTGCGTGCCGACGTCGTTTGCCTGCCGCATGCCTTGCGTAGGATCGTGCGACTCCCAGAACACCTTGAGCAGATCCTCGTAGTCGATCTTCTGCGGGTCGTAGATCACGCGCACGACTTCTGCGTGCCCGGTCTCGCCGGTGCAGACTTCCTCGTAAGTGGGATGGGGAGTGAAGCCACCCGCATAGCCCACCGCGGTCGAGTACACGTCCGCAAGCTGCCAGAAGAGCCGCTCTGCACCCCAGAAGCAGCCCAGACCGAAAACCGCCTCGCGCAAGCCGGCCGGAAACGGCGGCACAATGCGATGACCGTTTACGAAATGCGTCTCCGCTACCTTGAGCGGCGTGCTGCGTCCTGCCAAGTCGGATTACTTGGTCGGCATCGTTGATTTCCTGCGGAACAGCGCCATGGGGTAAGCCTCCTGCTTAAGGGGCATATCAGTGTGGGGACAGTCGTCGACTGACTCAAGCCCCCGACGGCTTGCGGCCCCCGCGTACTGCACCTTAAGCTCTCGGGCGCATGGGCATCAGCCAACCGCAGAATCTTCGCACCCCGCCGATCGAGAAGCTGCGTCCCTACGGGATCCGCGTGAGCCTTCCGCTGGGGGATCCGTTCCGCAAGCTCCTGGGGCCCGAGTGGCAAAGGCAGCATTGGTATCCCACCCCGGCAGAGCGTGACGCCGCGCTTGCCGAAATGAGCCGCAGGCATGAGTACTCGCGCGCCGGTGACAAGCCCGCGCTCGTGTTCCAGAAGATCGAAAAGCTCGCCGAGAGTCGCGGGCTGTAGATGACCACATGACCAACCCCGCAGACTATCCCTACGCCACGTACCTGGACGTCAAGTTCGCTCCCTTGAGCGTCGTGGACGTGCCTGCGCTCGTGGCCCAGTGCAAGGAGCGCTGGTACAACCAGACTCTCTGCAAGGTCAACGACTCGGTCATCCGGCTCGGTGTCATGCAGGGCGAATACCACTGGCACAAGCACGACAAGGACGATGAGTTCTTCTTCGTCCTCGAAGGTCACTTCATTATCGACCTGGAGGACCGAACAATCGATCTGCAGCCGCTGGAGGGATTTGTCGTGCCCAAGGGCGTGGTTCATCGCACGCGGGCACCCGAGCGCGCGGTCATTCTGATGGCGGAGACTTCCGCCATCATTCCGACCGGTGACAGCTGAGCGCGAAACGGGACTGACGTTCGCTCGCTGCGCGGCGGCAGCGCCGCCCGGCGCGCCTAGAACGTCCGCCCCAGGAACAGATAGAACGCCTGGTTGCCGTGCTGGTCGAAGCCACTGGCGAGATACACCGGACCCAGGAACGTGTCCATTCCCAGAAACAGGCTGGCGTCCTTCTCGGTGTTGCCGAATCGCGCGTCGCTGCGCTTCTGCCACACGTTGCCCGCCTCGAGCGACACGCCCAGGTAGGTCGGCACGTCCAGGTACCCCGGTCCCCCGCGGCCGATCTGGCGGTAGTACACCACGCGGGCAATGCCGAAATTCGGCCCGGTGAGCGAATTTGCCCTCAGACCCGAGAGGTTGAGGAAGCCCCCGAGCGGAAACAACCGGTTGATGTCGGTGAGCCGGGTCTGCAGGGTCATGCCTCCGGACGCCGAGAACGCCAGCGTATCGCGCCCGAACGAGTGGGCGCCGAGATAGCTGAGCGTCACCTGATCGGAGGTCTGCTCCGCGCCGGTCGCATTGCGTACACCGCTCCACTGCAGGGTCGCCTGCTGGCCGCGGTGCGGGAAGTTGACATCGTCAAGCCGGTCGTAGGTGAAGCGTACGAAGTAGTCACGCGTGTTGAAGGGCGCGAAGCTCTGCTGCGGCAGATTCGGATCCGAAGGGTCACCGATTTTAAGGCGGAAGTGTCCCTGTTCGCGCTGCACGCCGGTGCGGATCTCTCCCCAGTTGCCGAATTGACGCCCGAAATCCAAACCGTAGCCGAACGTGTGTACGCGGTACTCCGCCAGCAGGTTCTGTCCCTGCAGCACGTCCACGTCGCGGCTCTGCTCCGCCACATGCGGCATGACGAACCAGCCGGAAAACCGCGCCAGCGGCAGGAACAGCTCGGTCGAGATCTGCGAGATGCTGCCGATCTGCAGGTCGGTGACCCATTCCCCGGCATTGCGGGTGATATCCGCCATCACATAACGCATGGCGGCGTTGTAGGTGGAGTTGCCCTGGAAGTCGTCCTGCAGGCTGAGTCCGAAACGCAGATAGTTCGGACCCTGCGAACTCGGGCGCGCATCGAGCGTCAGCCCGTAGCGGCTCGGGTCCCCGATCACGTGGTAGTCGAGCGTATCGAGGCCCCCACGCCCATAGAGCGCGGTCACGCGGCGCGCGACGGCATCCGGATCGAGCGGTTTGCCGGTCAGGTCGTCGAACAGACTATTCGCGGCCGGGCCATA
>CATPBQ010000269.1 GCA_955652795.1 uncultured Steroidobacteraceae bacterium
ATGGATCAGGCTGGCATCTATTCGGCCACCATGACCTATCTCAAGGCTGTCAAGGCCGCGGGGACCACGGATTCCGACAAGGTCATGGCGCAACTGAAGAGCGTGAAGATCAACGACATGTTCACCAGCGGCGGCTACATCCGCGCGGACGGCGTGATGATCCACGACATGTACGTGATGCAGGTCAAGTCGCCGCAGGAATCGAAGTACCCGTGGGACTACTACAAGGTGGTGAAGAAGATGAACGGCGAGGAGGCCTTCGGTCCAATCACGGGCCTTTGTCCGCTCACCCGCAAGTAGCCGTGCGCGCCTGCCCCGGAATCGAGCAGGGGCGCGGCCTGCTCTCCTGAAGCAGCACTACCGTCCGCTTTAGGGAACTCGGTGACCGAAATCTTCGGCATTCCCGTCGCAGTCATACCCGGGCAGCTGACGCTCGGCCTCGTGAACGGATCGTTCTACGCCCTGCTCAGCCTCGGGCTCGCAGTGATATTCGGCCTGATGGGCGTCGTCAACTTCGCCCACGGCGCCTTTTATACCCTCGGTGCGTTCGCCGCCCTCCTCGGGCTGCAGTGGTTCGGAGTCAATTACTGGGCCGCGCTGGTGCTCGCGCCGCTGGTGGTCGGCCTGCTCGGTATCGTCGTGGAACGGCTGTTGCTGCGCCATCTGTACGGCCTCGATCCCCTGTACGGTCTGCTGATGACCTTCGGCCTTGCGCTCATCGTCGAAGGCTCGTTGCATCAGGTCTTTGGCTCGTCAGGGCAGTCCTATCCGGTCCCCGAGGCGCTCGCGGGCGCGATCAATCTCGGCTTCATGATCCTGCCACTCTATCGTGCCTGGGTAATCGTCGCTTCGGTAGTGGTCTGCTTCGGCACCTGGTTCGTCATCGAACGTACGCGCCTGGGAGCAACCCTGCGTGCCGCCACCGAGAACGCACCGCTTCTCCAGGCCTTCGGCGTCAATGTGCCGCTTCTGGTCGCCGCCACCTACGGCGGCGGGGTGGCGCTCGCCGCGCTCGCGGGCGTGCTGGCGGCGCCAGTAGTGCTGGTGAACTCGCACATGGGCACCTCGCTCGTGATCGTCGTATTTGCGGTGGTAGTGATCGGGGGGATGGGATCAATCCTCGGCTCCATCGTCAGCGGCCTCGCCTTAGGGCTGGTCGAGGGATTCACGAAAGTCATATATCCCGAAGCATCAAACATCGTGGTATTCATCATCATGGCGCTGGTGCTGATCCTGCGGCCCGCGGGTCTGTTCGGGAAAGAATAGCGCCATGCGCACCACCGGACTGTTCTACGCGCTCGCCGGCCTGTTCGCGCTGTGCGCTCCATTGCTGGGGATCTACCCGGTGTTCATGATGCAGCTGCTGTGCTTCGCCATGTTCGCGTGCGCTTTCAACCTGCTGCTCGGCTTCGGCCGCATGCTCTCGTTCGGGCACGCGGCGTTTTTTGGCTCTGCCGCGTACGCGACCTCGTGGCTGGTCACCTCGCACGCCTGGGGGCCGGCGGCGGCGATCTTCGCCGGCGTCGCGGTCTCCGCAGCTCTCGGCCTGGCGATTGGCGCAATCGCGATCCGCCGCCAGGGCATCTATTTCGCCATGATCACACTCGCGTTGGCGCAACTGGTGTATTTCGTCTGCCTCGAGGCGCCGTTCACCGGCGGCGAGAACGGGCTGCAGGGTGTGCCGCGCGGAAGCCTGCTCGGCGTGCTGCCGCTGAAGTCTGACCTGGCCATGTACTACCTGGTGCTCGCCATCTTTTTTGCGGTATTCGTGTTCATCCGACGCGTGGTCCACTCTCCATTTGGCCAGGTGCTGAAGGCCATACGCGACAACGAGTCTCGCGCGGTCTCACTGGGCTACGAAATCAGTCGCTACAAGCTGGTCGCCTTCGTGCTCTCCGCCATGCTCGCGGGGCTCGCCGGTTCACTGAAGGCCCTGGTGCTGGGCTTCGTAACGCTTTCGGATGTCCAGCAGTCGACCTCCGGGGAGGTTATCTTGATGACGCTGCTGGGCGGCACCGGGACCTTCTTTGGCCCGATAGTCGGCGCGGCGGTCGTCGTTACTCTGCAGCAGTACCTGTCTGACATTGTCGGGGGATGGGTGACCGCCATCATCGGCGCAATCTTCGTTGCCTGCGTGTTGTCGTTCCGCCGGGGTATCGTCGGCGAGCTGGCGGCGCTGCGGCTGCGCCACTGAAACGCTATGCGGCCCCCAGGTGCCCCACGGCAATGCCGTCGTGACGGCTTCGTCAGTTGATGGTCGCTGGCCCATCAGGCGGTGGAGGCGCTTGGCTCATCAATTCCTCAAACGCCTGGGGATTGAGCGAGCGAATCATCCGCAGAAACATCAATGCACCATTTGCGGCCCCAGCCATGGCAAATCGCACATTCTCCATTCGGGTTTCGGAGAGTGAGAAGTCACCGCCATAGTAGTAAACCACGCAATTCTTGATCACGCCTCCGATGAATTGGTTGTAATCAAGGGTAACGTCGGTGGTGAACGTCTGGTTTTCGAATCGCATTTGCAGAGTCCCTTGTGTTTGGCGGATCCTCCTGGACCTCCATTGGGCTGCGAACGCTTCGAAAGAGCGCGCGGGCACAGCTTTGGTTGCGGACTACTCCGTACGCACCACGACCGGCTCTCCATTCATCGCCGCTTCGGGATCTTCGGCTGCTCCCGTCGACTGGCCTCGCCGGCCACCCCTCGACTTCTCGAAGACGTGGACTCGATGATATTCAAGATACCGACACTGCTCTTGGCGAAACGGTCCGACGTTCCGCGGCAATGCAATGCCCCAACTCTCGAGGACGGCGTGATTCAGCTCTTTCGAGACTAGCAGGTCGCCAACATCCGAAAAGGAGACGTAGCCTCTGTCAAAGAGGTGATCGACATGAGGCGATAGCAGCAATCCGTTGAATCCATCGAGGATCTCCCGATCGTCGCAGATGCACCAGGGTTTGATGTGACTGGCTCGAAGATGCCGCCGATCCAACAGTCCCGTCACGCGGCACTTCCGCTCGATCTGCTCCAGATTTACCCGAAAAACCCCTTGACCGTGGCGCGCATTCACCAATGTCTTCTTGACCGTCGGACCGATGTCGGTCCGCTGCATGATGCGCTCCTCGGCCGCATCATCGACAAGCCTTCCGCCCGTGGTCTGAGTGATCGACTCAACGATCTGCTCGACTTGACCGGCGAACAACTCGGTCAGTTTATCGACCATCGGCTCAGGAACCGCGGCAAGGTACACACCCCGGTTGGCATCACCCGACGCCTGAATCGGGGAGTTTCTGGCCGGCAGCACGGGTGCGAGTTGCGATCTGTGGTCCTTCGGCCGCAGCGGATCGGTAAGCTCCTTAAATCGGACCGGCACCTGCCAACCCGGATCGGTTCCGCCCTGATTACCCGTTGAACCGAACTCCGGCGGCTTCGGAGTCTCCCGCGCCCGCCCTATCGCGACGCCGATGGCGCGGATCGCTGAGTCGGCGAATGAGAACACGACATCCCCTGGCATCACGTGGATCATGTTGTCGTACGACACATTTTTCTTCTTCGGCGACCACAGGTATTCGCCCTCCAGCTCCTGCCGGTACGTCTGCGTGTGATTCACCCACCAGTATTTCGGCTTCTGAAACACAATAAGGTACCGGCAAGCCTGAGATCGCCTTACGCCTTCCAGCCGCTGTCCAATACCACTCCGGAACACTTCGTCTCGGACGACTGACGCCTCATGCTAGTCATGGCGGTTGCCCCCTACCACCATGCTCTCACGGGATAGCCTGTGCGCGCCGCGGCAAACGGTGCTCGAACCGGAGGTAGGGCAATTCCGCGGCAAACAGCGTATGCGAATGTCCCAAGTTTTCATAGACTTCCAACGCAAAAGCCGACCCCGCCGAAGCGCCGACATTGGAATCCATTCGGCACGCGCCCACGGGCGCAGTTTCCGACGCACCGATCAGCTTCGC
>CATPBQ010000270.1 GCA_955652795.1 uncultured Steroidobacteraceae bacterium
TCATCACCGCCAGCACCGCCGCCACGACCACCAGCCGATCCCGCTGCCAGCGGAAATAGTCCCTGAACACGCTGATGCGCAGCGACTTGCTCACCGCGTGGATGACGATCGCCGCCAGCACCGGCTCGGGAATGCGCTCGATCCACCTGAGGAACAGCAGCACCAGCACCAGCACGATGCCTGCCGCGAACAGACCGGCGAAACGCGACTGCGCCCCGGCAGCGGCGTTTGCCGCGGTGCCGGAGTAGCCGGCACCGACCGGCGTGCCCTGGAACAGGCCGGACATAATGTTGGCGGCGCCGAGCGCGAGCAGGTCGCGGTTCGGCTGCAGCTCCTCGTCGTGCTTGATTGCGAAGGTGCGGATCGAGCCGTAGGACTCGGCGTACAGGATGAACATCAGTGCGAGCGCGAATTCGGTGAGCGGCAGCCAGCCTGTGCCGGACGGCAGCGCGAACGCCGGCATGCCAAGCGCGAGGTGAATCGGCCCGGTGAGCGCAACGCCGTGCGCTGTGAGCCACGCTGATGCGAGGATGCTCGCGACGATCACCACCAGCGCGCCGGGCACGCGCGCCAGGCGCTCGAGGCCGAACAGGCCGGCGAGCGCGACCAGGCCACAACCCAGGCTCGGCGCCTGCCACGCTGCGTAGCCGCGCACGATCTCGGCGAGCAGCGGGAAGAAATCGGCCGTTTGGGTGTGCACGTGCACCAGGTGCGGCCATTGCTTGACCGCAATCACCAGCGCGAGGCCAAAGGCGTAGCCGCGCAGTACCGGGCGCGCGATCAGGTTCGACATCGCGCCCAGGCGCAAAAACCCTACCAGGGCGAAGGCGATGCCGGCGCCGACCACCAGGGTCGAAGCAAGCGCCACGCGTTGGGCGAGATCGCCGCCCCCGAGAGTGAGGGTGGCGGAGGCCAGCACGGCGGCGGACGAGGAGGTCGCGGTGACGATGGCAACGCGGCTGCGGCCAATGAGGCCGTAGCACACGAGTCCGGCAAACAGGCCGATCACGCCCGCCTGGGGCGGCAGATTGGCAACCCCCGAGTAGGCCACCGCCTCAGGTAGCAGCAGACCCGCGATGGACAGCCCGGCGAGCAGGTCCGCGCTGGAGGCTCTTGTTGTCATTTGGCGGATATCTTAACTTGTGACAATGGACGGTCGCCCCTCCCTGGTGCGCGAGCTGGCGCATGAGCTGCGCGACGCGCTCAGTCCGATTCGCGCTGCGATCGACCTGTTACGGCTGCGCAATTTCGACGCCGAGGTCAGCAGCCGCGTGGCGGAGAAGGTCGACCGGGGGCTCGACTGCGCACTCGCCGCGGTCGATGCCTTCGTTGCCGCCGATCATTGCGAGAACGGCACCCTGTCGGTCGCCGTGGCGCCCGCTTCCCTGCACCAGATCGTCGAAGCCGCGCGCACCGCGCTCGCGCCGCTGTTCGCGGGGCGCTCGCAGCGCTGTGAGTTCGCGCCTTCAACGCCCGGTGTCGAGGCGATGGCCGATGCCGCAAAATCCCTGCAGGTCATCCGCGCGATGCTGGAGCAGGCGAGCGCGGTGGCGCCGCCGCGCTCGGTGATCGAAGTGCGGGTGGCTGTGGGGGATTCGGGCCCTGAGATCCGCGTGCGTTTTTCCGTCGAAACGCCAGACTCAGTTGGCGAAGCTTGGTTCGAGAGCTATCGCGGGCGCGCCAGGGGGAGCCGGATGGCGCTGCGCACGGCGCGCCAGGTCATGTCGCTGCAAGGAGGAAGCCTGGATCTCAACCAGCACTCCCCTGGCGCAGGCGAGCTGGTGGCGGCTTTCGCGCCCGCCGGCGCTGCGGGCGTGTCCGAGCGTCCCGGTGGCGCGCGGCCCGCCCGGGCTAGCGAGGAGAGTCCGGCCGCGACGGCCCCCGGGCCATCGCCCACCCGCATTCTCATCGTCGAGGACAGCACCGAAGTACGGGTCATCTACCGCGAAGCGCTGGCGGCGCTCGGTTACACGGTGACGGAAGCCGGCAACGCGGAAGAAGCGCTGCGCACGACGCTCGACGCCGCGCCCGATGTGGCGTTGATCGACATTCATCTGCCCGGGATGAACGGCTATCGGCTCGCCCAGGCGCTGAAGGCGCAGGCGCGCTCCGGCATGCGGCTGGTGATGTTGAGCGGTATGACGCTCGATGACACCACCCTGCGCCTGTCGCGTAACGCCGGCTTCGACGATTGCATCGACAAGGCGGCAGGTCCGAAAGCCCTGCACGCACTGCTGCAGGCGCCACGCGCCGCGCACGCCCCTGCGGCTATTCGACCGTGACGCTTTTCGCGAGATTGCGCGGCTGATCGACGTCGGTGCCCCTGAGGATCGCCGCGTGGTAGGCGAGCAGTTGCAGCGGGATGGTGTACACCACCGGAGCCTGCACGTAAGTGACGTGCCGCGGCATCTCGATGACGGTGACGCCGTCACTCGAGCGGATGCCCGACTCGGGATCGGCGAACACGATGAGCTCGCCGCCGCGCGCGCGCACTTCCATCAGATTTGATTTGAGCTTCTCCAGCAGGTCGTTGTTGGGCGCGACCGCCACCACCGGCATGTCGGCGTCCACCAGCGCCAGCGGCCCGTGCTTGAGCTCCCCTGCGGGATAGCCTTCCGCGTGAATGTAGGAAATCTCCTTGAGCTTCAGCGCGCCCTCCATGGCAATGGGGTACAGCGCTCCGCGCCCGAGGAACAGCGCGTGGTGCTTGTCGGCGAAGCGCTCCGCCAGGCGTTGAATGACCGCATCGAGCTCGAGTGTCTTCTCGACCAGCGCCGGCAGCTCGATCAGGCGCGTGACGAGGCCGCGCTCGCGCTCGGCGTCGGCCCCCTGGTGCCGGGCGAGCGCGATCACCAGCATGCCGAGCGCGGCGAGCTGGGTCGTGAACGCCTTGGTGGAGGCCACGCCGATCTCGGGTCCCGCGCGTGTCAGCAACACGAGCTCCGACTCGCGCACCAGTGAGCTCTCGGGAACGTTGCAGATGGCGAGCGAGGAGAGGTAGCCGGACTGGCGGGCGAGGCGCAGCGCGGCCAGCGTATCCGCGGTCTCGCCGGATTGCGAGATGGTGACGAACAGCGAATTCACCGGCACCAGGGGGTTGCGATAGCGGTACTCGCTGGCGATATCCACCGCGCAGGGAACCTTGCAGACCTGTTCGATGAAGTAGCGGGCGACCGCGGCGGCATGAAAGCTGGTACCGCAGGCCACGATGTGAACGTTCTGGGTACGCCTGAACACCTCGGTGGCGGCCGGGCCGAACGCCGCTTCCAGCAGGCGCCCGTTCGCGACCCGCTCCTGCAGGGTATTGGCGATCGCGCGCGGCTGCTCGTGGATCTCCTTCAGCATGAAGTGCCGGTACGGCCCGCGCTCGGCGGCATCCGCCGACAGCTCACTCTCGTGCACCGGGCGTTCCACGGTGCTGCCGTTGCGATCGATGATGCGCACGGCCTGGCGCCGCACTTCGGCGACGTCGCCTTCCTCGAGGAAAATGAAGCGCCGCGTGACCGGCAGCAGCGCGGCCACGTCCGAGGCCACGAAATTCTCATCGACCCCCAGCCCGACCACGACCGGGCAACCCTCGCGCGCCAGAATCAGCCGTTCGGGTTCGTGCTCGCTGACCACCACCAGGGCGTAGGCGCCCTCGAGCTCCGCCACCGTGGCTCGCACCGCCTCGAACAGATCCTGCACGCTCTGCAGGTGGTAATGGATGCGGTGCGCGATGACCTCGGTGTCCGTTTCAGAGGAGAAGCGATAGCCGCGGCGCTGCAGATCGGCGCGCAGCTCATCGTGGTTCTCGATGATGCCGTTGTGCACGATGGCGAGTCCGTCGCGCGAGATATGCGGGTGGGCGTTGCGCTCGCTCGGTACCCCGTGCGTGGCCCAGCGCGTGTGGGCGATGCCGATCCTGCCGGCCGTGGGCGCCTGCGAGAGCGCCTCGTCGAGCATGTGCACTTTCCCGACGGTGCGCAGGCGCGTCAGGTGCTTCGAGCCGTTGAGCACGGCAAGACCCGCCGAATCGTAGCCACGGTACTCGAGCCGCCGCAGACCCTCCATCAGGATGGGGACGACATCGCGTTCGGCGATCGCTCCAACGATTCCGCACATGGTTGCCTCGGCCGGTAGGCTCGATTCGCCAGTTTGCCTGAAACGGGCGCAAAACGCTGATTTCAGCGACGCAAGCCGTGATCCAGGTCGCGCTGGGACAGGGGCAACCCTTACCTGCACGTGGCAAGGAGGTGGCCGCGCGTTACTTTTTGTTCTTCACCGGCCGGCGCCAGCCCTCGATGGTCGCTTGCCGCGCGCGGGCCACCGTGAGCTTCCCCGCCGGCACCGCGTGCGTCACGGTGGAGCCGGCGGCAATGGTGGCGCCCGCGCCCACCGTGATGGGCGCGACCAGCACGCTGTTGGAGCCGGTGTGCACGTCGTCTTCGATGACAGTGGTGTGCTTGTTGGCGCCGTCGTAGTTGGCCACGATGGTGCCGGCGCCGATGTTGACGCGCTCGCCGAGGCGCGCATCGCCAAGGTAAGCGAGGTGGTTGGCTTTCGAGCCCGCGCCCAGCTGCGAGTTCTTCACCTCGACGAAGTTGCCGATGTGCACGCCGCTCCCCAGCGTGGCAGCCGGACGGAAACGCGCGAACGGTCCGATGTTGCAGCCGGGACCGATGAGTGCGCCGTCGATCACGCAATGCGGGAACACCTCGGTGTCGGCGCCGATCTCGCTGTTGCGGATCACGCAGCCCGCACCCAGGCGCACCCGGTCACCGAGCACCACCCTGCCCTCGAGCACCACGTTGACGTCGATGAATACGTCCGTGCCGTGGCTCACGAGGCCGCGCACGTCGAGGCGCGCGGGATCGGCGAGCGTGACGCCCTCGAGCAGCAGCTCGCGCGCGCACCGAGCGCGCCACACCGCTTCCAGCTCCGCGAGTTGCGCCTGGTCGTTCACCCCCAGCACTTCGCTGATCCGCGGCGCGATGAGTGGCTGGACCGCGATCTTCTCCTTCACCGCCATGGCGATGACGTCGGTGAGGTAGTACTCGCCCTGCGAGTTGTCCGGCTTCACTCGCGCGAGCCAGCCTCGCAGCCGCTGCGCCGGGCAGGCGAGGACCCCGGTGTTGCATTCGCGGATCGCGAGCTGCGCTTCCGTCGCGTCCTTCTGCTCGACGATCCGCTGCACCAGTCCGCGGGCGCTGCGCACGATGCGGCCGTACCCGGCCGGATCGTCCGCCCTCATGGTGAGCAGACTTACCCGCCGCGGCCCCGCGAGCGCCAGCAGCTGCGCGAGCTGGGCACGACCGATGAGCGGCACGTCTCCATAGAGCACCAGCACCAGGTGTCCGTCCGGGATGTGTTGCATCGCCTGCAGCACGGCGTGCCCGGTGCCCAGGCGCTCGGCCTGCAGCGTCCACGAAACCGGCTCGTCCTTCAGTGCAGCGCGCACCCGTTCGCCCCCGTGTCCGTACACCACCTGGATGGCGCTGGGGCCGAGCGTGTGCGCCGTGTCAATCACGTGCTTGAGGAGCGGGCGGCCGGCGAGCGGCTGCAGCACTTTGGGACGCGCCGATTTCATGCGCTTGCCCTCGCCGGCCGCCAGGATCACGACCGACAGCGGGGCCGCAGAGGCTGCGCGCGCGGCTGCGGTGCGGCGCGCATCGCGGCTGCCGCGCTTCGAGGGTCGGGTGCTGCGCATGGGCGGAATTGTACTCACCGTTCTACGGTAAATGAGCGCTGATCGTGCTCGGGTCGTCCCACCGGCAACTCGGCGAGTTTCCTGCGCATAAGGGGCCCCACGTACAGCTGGGGGTTGGAATGCACCTGGTGCTCGGCGTCCTCGCGGCGCGCCACCAGAGCGGCAGCCTTGTGGAACGCGTCCTCCAAAGAACTGCTGCCCGGGAGCGAATCCTTGAGGAAGGCCTCGCCGAACCAGGTGAGGTTACGGTCGTCCTCGCAGCCGAAGGAGGTGTGCGTGGCATCGGCTGCGGTAATGATCGCCGTGGTGTCGCTCTTGAGCTCGTCGAGAAAGACGCCCGCGTAGCAGGCCGACACCACCACAAGGCGCCAGCGGATCTCGGAATCATCGAGCGCCTGGCGCAGATCCGCGGGGGCCATCTGCGAGAGCGGCAGCGAGCCGTTCTCGACCTCCAGGCCGTCCTGCGAGCCGTGCGAGGTGAGAAACAGTACCAGCACATCATCATCCGGATGCATGCGCGAGGCGAGCAACTTGAGCGTCTGGGCGAGTCCCGAGACGCTCGCCAGCGGATACGAGTCGCGGTCCCCTGCGTCGTTCACGAGCAGAACCGAGCGCTCCCCGGAGCCGAAGCGCTCGGCGAACACGTGGCTGGCAAACAGCGCCTCGCGCCTGAACACCGCCTGCTCGCCGTAGCCGGCGAAACCGACGAAGTAGACACCCGTCTTGCCGGGTGGCGCGCTGTGCACGCGCGCGACCGCGGCAGCGATCTGCGCCGGCTGATCGTAGAAGAGGGCTTCCACCTGGTCGGCGTCATCCGCGTCCTGGGCCTGCCCCGGCTCCTCGGCCACCCACAGACGCGTGTCGAAGTTCAGGAACCCCATCACCCAGGGCGAAGCGAGCACCAGCACGAGAGCGATGAGCACGGCGCGGGTGCGCACCGCGCCGTACGCCGCGCCCAACACGCGCACGCACAGGAACGCTATATAAATGAGTGCCACGATCAGCGCCGTGACCGGCCGCGCCTGCACCAGCGTGCGGTCGCTCGCCAGCCAGAAGAGCGTGAGCACGAACGGTGAGACAGCGAGCGCCGGCACCAGCAGCGCGCGGGTATCGGCCGCGCGGCTCTGGGCGCGCGCCACCACGGCGCAGGCGCCGAGCGCGAGCAGCAGATAGCAGGCCCAGCCAAACAGCCCGTCGAGGGCCAGCGGTGCATGCGCCTCGGCGTGCAGGGCGTCGAGCCCGACCCAGACGGCGAGGTTCACGATCAGCAGTGCGAGCAGCTGGTCGAAGCTGACGACGAAGCGCGGCGGCCAGCGTCGCCGCAATGCCAGCAGCGCTACACCGCCGCGCAGGTTGCGTGCCAGGCCTGCGAGCAGCCGGGGCGGCGCCGCGGCGGGCGCTGCCGGTGAAGGGACCGAATGATCCGGTGACGGGTCCAGCGATCAGCCCCGGAGCTTGCGCAGGCGCGCGAGTAGCGCGAGCTGCGCGGCGGCGCGCGCAAGCTCGGCCTGCGCTTCGGCAATCGTGATATGCCCGGCCTTGTCGCGCAGCGCCTCCTCGGCGCGCTGCTTGGCGGCGAGCGCCGCCGCCTCGTCAATGTCCCTGGCGCGCAGCGCCGTGTCCGCGAGCACCGTGACCTGGGTGGGCTGCACCTCGAGCGCTCCGCCGCCGACGATGAAGTGGTGCTCCTCGCCGTCGGGCGTCTGCACGCGCACTTCGCCTGGCTTCAGCAAAGTCAGCAGTGGTGCGTGGCGCGGATAAATCCCGAGGTCGCCCTCGGTCGCGGGTGCAAACACCACGGCGGCAGGGCCCGAGAAAAGCTCGCCCTCGGCGCTCACGATGTCGACATGAATGGTGGGTGCTTCTGGCATGGCGCTTACTGCAGGGTCTTCGCCTTGGCGACCGCCTCCTCGATCGAGCCGACCATGTAGAAGGCCTGCTCGGGCAACGCATCGAACTCGCCGCTGATGATGCCCTTGAAGCCGCGGATGGTGTCCTTCAGCGGCACGATCTTGCCGTCCTGGCCGGTGAATACCTTGGCGACGTTGAAGGGCTGCGACATGAAACGCTGCACCTTGCGCGCGCGGTACA
>CATPBQ010000271.1 GCA_955652795.1 uncultured Steroidobacteraceae bacterium
GCCTCGCGCAGCACATCGTCGATGCGACGGCTCGCCAGCCGGCCGCGCATGGCCGGGATGATGCAGAAGCTGCACTTGTTGTTGCACCCTTCCGCGATCTTCAGATACGCGTAATGCCGCGGCGTGAGCCGCACTCCCTGGGGCGGCAGCAGATCAAAGAACGGATCATGCCGCGGCGGCAGGTGCTCGTGCACCGCGCCCACCACGTCTTCGTAGGCGTGCGGACCGGTCACCTTCAGCACGCGCGGGTGACGTTCGAGGATGCGCTGCGGCCGCGCGCCCAGGCACCCGGTCACGATCACGCGGCCGTTGTGCTCGAGCGCCTCTCCGATCGCATCGAGTGATTCATCCACTGCCGCGTCGATGAAGCCGCAGGTGTTGACCACGACGATGTCGGCGGCTTCGTAGGTCGGTGCAACCTCGTAGCCTTCGGCCCGCAGCTGCGTGAGGATGCGCTCCGAGTCCACCAGCGCCTTGGGGCAGCCGAGGCTGACGAAGCCAACTCGCGGCGCGCGTTCGGTGGGACGCACCCGCGTGCGAGGGGGCGGCAGGGCTCAGCTCCGGCTGGGCGCGCTCGCCGCCGGCGCCGGCGGTGCCGCCGCAGGGACTCTCGGGCGCTGGTGCACCCTGGAGAGGGCATAAAACACCACCAGCACGATGGCCGGCATCAGCAGCCACGGCCATATCGCCGGCCGCCGTTCGCGCGGGGGGCTAGCGGCCATACAACCCCATGAGCTCGGCCTTCGCCAGGGACTGCGTGCGCACGGTGAACCCGATATAGGCGGCGGTCGCATCGGCCGGCACGTCGAGCTTTGCCACCTTCAGCGCGTAGAGGCGCATGTAGTAGTGGTGCGGCTTGCCGGGCGGGGGACACGGCCCGCCGTATCCGGGAGTGCCGAAGTCGGTGCGCCCCTGTACGGCACCTGCGGGCAGCAGGTTTTTCTGCGGGTCGCCGGCGCCGGCGGGGAGCGAGCTCATGCTGGCGGGGATGTTGTAGAGGATCCAATGCCACCAGCCGCTGCCGGTTGGCGCGTCCGGATCGTGCATCAGGAGTGCGAAGCTCTGGGTGCCGGCGGGTGGGTTGCTCCAGGACAGCGCCGGGGAGAGGTTGCCCCCCTTGCAACCGAAGCCGTTGAACACCTGCTGCTCGGCGATCCTGCCGCCGGCGGAGATATCCGTGCTGGCGAGCGTGAACTGGCCCGCCGCACTGTCAGTCGGGGCTTTGGGCGTGGGCGATTGCGCCGCCAGCAGGGCCGTTGTGGCCAGAGCCGTCGCCGCGAGCCCCGCGCCCGCCATCCACCCTGTCCGCCTCATGGGTCCGCTCCTCGTGCTTGACCGGTCGGCACCGCAGCGGCGCAGTGTGCAGCGCGGGAGACGCGGAGCGCAAATGCGGGCGCTCGTGGCAGCCCGATGTCTAGCGGCGGCGCTCCGGCTCCCAGCGACCGCCCCGCATGTGCCAGCGGTTACCCTCACGGTGCCAGGTATGAGGCACCCAGCGGTAGCCGGGTCGCGGGGCCTCCCAGTGGCCGGGATGCCAGGCGTGTCGCCCGCCTTCCCAGAACCAGGCGCCGCCGATCCAGATGTAGCCGGGGCTGGGCGCGACACCGATCACCTCGTACTGCACCGGGGGCGGGGCAACCTCGGTCACGGCAACATCTGCGTAGTAGCCGGGCGCGGGCGCCACGATGCACCCCGACAGCGCGGCGCTCAACAGCGCGCCGGCGACTGCGACTTTGGCGGAAATGAGTTTCATCGAGGAGGCCTCCTATTGTTCACGCGCGGGTGCGGGAACATATTACTCACCAACGCGCGGACATGGTTCGGGCCTACACATCCGGAAGATCAAATGAATGCGGTGTTCAGCAGCCATTCAGCACTCATCGACGCCCTCGCGCGCGAGCGAGCCGCTTCGGACCATGAAGTGCAATTCCATCCGGCGTGGCACGAGCTCATGCGCCGCCGCGCGGATTAGCGATGCGCTTCGGCCGCGAGTACTACCAGCGCTACTACTTCGATCCGCGCACCGCGGTCGCCACGCGCCGCGAAATGCAGGCGCGAGCGCGCCTCATCGCCGCGCTCACCCAGCACGCCGGGCTGCCGGTGCGGCGCATTCTGGAAGCGGGCTGTGGCACCGGCATGCTGCGCACGCCGCTGCGGCGCCTGCTGCCGCGGGCGCACTACGTGGGACTGGAGAGCAGCGAGTACCTGTGCCGGCGCTACGGTTGGGAGCGCGGCCGGATCGAGGCGTACCGCACCTCGGCGCCATTTGACCTGGTGATCTGTTACGACGTGCTGCAGTACCTGGATGCGGCGGCGGCGCAGCGTGCGCTCGCGAATTTCGGCCGGCTGTGCCGCGGCGTGCTGTACTTCAGCGCCCTGACGCGCGTCGACTTCGAGCACAACTGCGATCCGCAGCGCACCGATTCCGACGTCTGCCTGCGCAGCGCGCACTGGTACCGCTCGCAGCTGCGGCGCCAGTTTCGCGAGGCGGGCCTGGGGTTCTGGCTGCGGCGCGGCGCGCCGCTCACGCTCTGGGAGCTGGAGTCGGAGTGACGGCAGCGGCGCTTGTCCCGCGGCGCATGCGGAACAGCGGGTACAGCGGCAGTCCGAGCAGGATCAACACCAGCGTCGCGATGGCTTCCTTCGGAGTCGTGATCAGCGCGCTGATCACGATCCACACCATGACCAGCACGAACACCAGCGGCACGAAGGGATAGCCCGGCAGGCGATAGGGCCGCGGTGCGTGCGGCAGCCTGCGGCGCAGCACCAGCACCGCGAGCATCACCGGAATCCAGAACAGCGCGTACGACATCACCGCCATGTTGGTGAGCTGATCGAAGGTGCCCGAGACAGCCAGCAGCGCTCCCCAGATGCACAGCAGCACGAGCGAAGTGACCGGCACACGCGTGCGCGGGCTCAGGCGGCCGAAGCCGGCAAAGAACAGCCCGTCGCGCGCCGAGGCGTAGGAGACGCGCGCCCGCGCGAGGATGGTGCCATTGAGCGAGCCGACGGTGGAGATCAGGAATATCAGCGCCGCGACCGGCGCGGCGCGGGTGCCGAGGAACGTCTGTACCGCGCGGGTGGCGACCGAGGGCGCCTCCGGATAGGCGGTGGAGTTGGCACTCGTGATCTGCCAGAACGGCAGCGCGTACAGGTACGCGGTGTTGATCAGGAGGTAGATCGCGAGCACCAGCAGCGATCCGCCGATAATGGCGCGTGGCAGGTTGCGTTGCGGATCCTGGACCTCGCTCGCCGCCATGGGCAGGTACTGCCAGCCGCTGTACGCCCACAGGGCCGCGAACATCGCGGCACCGAAGCCGGCGAGGCCGCCGCTCACGCTGCCGGAGGGTGCCGCGAGGTTCGACCAGTCGTGCGCGTCCCCGAACGCGAGCGCCCCGCCAGCGACGGCGACGATCGCCGCCACCTTGGTGATCGCCAGCACCGTCTGCACGCGCCCGCCCAACATGACGCCGGCGCAGTTGACGGCGGCGAACACGCCGATCACCGCGATCGCGATCAGCTGGCGCGTCCCGAACTGCAGCGTGTAATCGGCGCCGAAGAGGTGCACGGTGTGCGCGAACCACTGCTTGTCGAAGGTATGGATGTCGGAGACGAAGATGGCGACCGCGGCGCCGTACGCGGCGATGCTCGCCCCGCCGAGCACGAAGCTGTTGCAGGCGTACAGGAAGGCGGGGACCTCGCCGAAGGCGGTCCGCAGATACACGTACTCGCCGCCGGCATCCGGCAGCAGCGCGCCGAGCTCCGCGATGCACAGTGCGCCGAACATGGCCACGACGCCGGCCCCCACCCATGCCGCCAGCACCAGCGCCGGCGTACCCACCGCCTGGGCCATGGCGGCGGATTTGAGGAAAATGCCCGTGCCGATGGTGATACCGACCACGAGCGAGGTGGCGTGCGTCAGCGTCAGGTCGCGGCGCGGCTGCAGGTCGGAGGAACTCACCTCGCTATCGTACAATCCCATGGCCAGCCACACGGAGGTAAAGCGATGGCAGGGCACGAGTACCGGGCCGGTATCCACTGGGCGCGCGGCGCCGCCGCGTTCACCGACAACCGCTACAGCCGCGCGCACTCCTGGCGCTTCGATGGCGGCCTCGAGGTGCCCGCATCTTCCTCGCCGCAGGTGGTGCGGGTGCCGCTGTCGGTCGAGGCAGCGGTCGATCCGGAAGAGGCGCTGGTCGCGGCGCTCTCGAGCTGCCACATGCTGTGGTTCCTGTCGCTGGCCGCCGGCGGCGGCTGGCGGGTCGACGATTACAGCGACGATGCCCTTGGAGTGATGGGCAAGAACGCCGCCGGCAGGACCGCCATGGTGCGCGTCACGCTGCGCCCGCGAGTCGCGTTCTCGGGCGAGCGGCTGCCCTCGCGCGCGGATATCCTGCAGCTGCACCACCGCGCGCACGATGAGTGTTTTATCGCGAACTCGGTCACCACCGAGGTTCGCTGCGAGCCGCTGTTCGATGCCTGAGCCGGTCGTTACGTTCCGCGGTGCCGTGAGCTGCCGGCGCGCGCCCGGGCCGCTCGGTCTCACGCTGATTGGCGGCACGCCCGAGCGCCCCGGCGAGGCGACCGCGCTCGCCTTCAGCGCCGCGGCGCCGCCCGGATTCCCCGACGCACTGGACAATGCCGTGGTCGAGCGCCTGGGCGCGGATCAGTATCGGATCGCAAGTCCCCCGCGCGAGTGGGTGATCGCCGCCACCGCCGTGCACCTGCACCGCGAAATCGCCGCGCAGTTCTACCGCGCGATCCCGCCGCGACCGGTGCCGCTGCTCAAGCGCTGGTCCTGGAGAGTCGTGCTCGCGCTCGCCGCCAGCCGTGCGGGCCTTGCCGTGCTGCGCGCGCTGCGGCGCTGAAGAGTCAGACGTTAAGAGTCACGAAGTGGTGTGCTCAGCTCGATGAGCTGCGCTTGGGCGACCGGCAGCCGGCGTGCGCCGACCAGGGACGCGTACGCGGCGAACTGGCTGTGGAACGCACGCCGCCAGGTGAACTGTCTGAGCACGCGGGCGCGGGCGGCGGCGCCGACGGCGGCGAGGTCGCGCTCGTAGAGAGCCGCGATCGCTTCCGCCATTCCGGCGGCGCTGTTGGGCGCGGCGAGCACCCCGACGCTCTCGTCGATGAGCTCCGGAAAAGCGCCGGCACGCGCCGCCACCACCGGGCGCCCGCACGCCATGGCTTCCAGGAGCACCAGCCCGAAGGTCTCCTTGGTGCCCGCGTGTACCAGCGCGTCGGCGGACGCGATCCATTGGGCGAGCTCGAGGCTGTCGCGCCGGTAGGGCAGCACGGTGACGTTGGCGGCGGGGCGCGCCTCGCGCTCACCGCCGATCAGCAGCAGGTGGTACGGGGCTCCCAGGCGCGCGAAAGCCTGCAGCAGCACGGGCAGGTTCTTTTCGCCGGCGAAGCGACCGGCGAAGACCAGCACGCGCG
This sequence comes from uncultured Steroidobacteraceae bacterium, assembly GCA_955652795.1. GTDB lineage: Bacteria > Pseudomonadota > Gammaproteobacteria > Steroidobacterales > Steroidobacteraceae > 13-2-20CM-66-19. The sequence continues at coordinate 5,440 of CATPBQ010000271.1, forward strand.
CCTGCGCCGGCAGGCCCAGGCGTGGACGCAGCGCCAGCGTACGCCGCCGCGGATGGAACACCTCGACATCGACGCCGAGCGGCTGGTGCATGACGTGGTGCACGCCGAGATCGTCGAGGTACTCGCACATCACCCGGCTCGGAGCGAACACCAGATCGAAGCGCTCGTACAGGCAGCGCACGTAGCGGCCGATCAGCGGCTCGGCGAGCGCGCCGCCGACGCGGCGGCCGATGATCTGCGGCACGTTCGAGTGATA
>CATPBQ010000272.1 GCA_955652795.1 uncultured Steroidobacteraceae bacterium
AGGGCACGCCCTTGAACCAGCGCACCGGGCGCAGGCACACGAACAGGTCGAGCATCTGCCGCAGGGCTACGTTGAGCGAGCGGATGCCGCCACCGATCGGAGTCGTCAGCGGCCCCTTGATGGACACGAGGTATTCGCGGCAGGCGGCCACCGTCTCCTCCGGCAACCAGGTGTTGAACAGCTTGTTGGACTTTTCCCCCGCGTAGACCTCCATCCAGTGGATGCGCCGCTTGCCGCCGTAAGCCTTGGCCACCGCGGCGTCCATGACGCGTACGCTGGCGCGCCAGATGTCCGCGCCTGTGCCGTCACCCTCGATGAATGGAACGATCGGGTTGTGCGGGACGAGCAGCTGGCCGTTGCTGATCGTGATCCTTGCGCCCTGGGCGGGCGGGGTGACCTTGGGGCTTGCGGCCGTGGACATGAGGTCTTCTCCTGGGGAGTCGCCGGCTACGCGGGCGGCGCCGGGGCGGGGAATGCTAGCACACGGTAGGCGTTGCACGCGGCGCGTACCCGGCGGCGTGCCCGTGTGAGAGACTGACCGCGCGGCTAACGCCTTCGGGTCGGGTAACTAAAGAGCGTATGTCCTACACAATTAATAAGAGTAACGGGGCGGCCGCGAAACCATCGCTCCTGCGACAGCTGTGCGCAGTGCGGCGGATCGATCCGGCGGATACCACGGGCAAGAGTCGCCTGAAGCAGGTGCTGAGCGCGCGGGCGCTCATCGCCATTGGCCTGGGCGCCACCATCGGGAGCGGCATCTTCGTGCTCACCGGCACGGTCGCCGCGAATCATACCGGCCCTGCGATCACGCTGTCGCTGCTGATCGCCGCCTTCGGCGGCGGACTCGCTGCGCTGTGTTACTCCGAGTTTGCGGCGTTCCTGCCGGTGCCGGGCAGCGCCTACAGTTATACCTATGCAACCCTCGGCGAGGCGCTCGCCTGGTTCATCGGCTGGAACCTGCTGCTCGAATACGCGATCTCGGCTTCCGCGGTCGCGGTGAGCTGGTCCGCCTATGTCGTGAGCCTGCTCGGCGACGCCCACATCCACCTGCCCGCCCTTCTCGTCAACGCGCCGCTTGCGCTTGATGCGCACGATCACGTGGTTGCCACCGGCGCCATCATCAATGTGCCGGCGGTGCTGATCGTCGCCGCCATGACGGCGCTTCTATACGTCGGGGTGCGCGGCTCGGCCGCCGCCAACACGTTCATGGTGGCACTCAAGGTCGGCATCATCGTGATCATCGTCATTGCGGGCCTCAAGTACATCGACCCTTCGAACTGGCGGCCGTACGTGCCGCCCAACAGCGGGATTCGCGGTCACTTCGGCTGGAGCGGCGTGCTGCAGGGCGCGGCCATCATCTTTTTCTCCTACGTCGGTTTCGATACCGCCTCGACGACCGCGCTCGAGGCGCGCAACCCGCAGCGCGATCTGCCGCTCGGGATCATCGGCGCCTTGGTCATTTCCGCCGTGCTGTATGTTGCCATGGCAACCGTTCTGACCGGCATGGTGCCGTTCCAGAAACTCGACTCCGACGCGCCGGTGGCCGTGGCGCTCGATGCGCACCCGCAGCTCTCCTGGCTGTCGTGGATTCTCAAGGTCGGCGTCATCGCCGGCATGACTTCAGTCATTCTCACCTCGCTCCTGGGGCAGCCACGTATCCTTCTGTCGATGGCGGACGATGGGCTGCTGCCGCCGTTCATGAGCCGCTGCCATCCGCGCTTCAAGACGCCGCACGTGTCCACCGTGATCACCGGTGTGTTCGCGGCACTGATCGCCGCCATCTTCCCGTTGGACTTGCTGGCGGATCTGATTTCCATCGGCATCCTGCTGGCGTTCGCGATGGTGTGTGTCGGGGTGCTGGTGTTGCGGTACACGCGGCCCGATGCGTACCGGCCGTTCCGCGTACCCTGGGCACCGTTCACCTGCGTGCTGGGTACGCTGTGGTGCCTCGGCATGACGCTGGCGCTGTCCAACGGCACCTGGCTGCGGCTCGTGTACTGGACCATCCTTGGCATGTCCATCTACGCCTTCTACGGGTTCAAGCACAGCCGCCTGCGCACATGACCCACACGCTCGCGGGCACGCCGGCTGCGGACGGCTTCCGCATGCCGGCGGAATTCGAGCCGCACGCCGGCTCCTGGATGCTGTGGCCGGAGCGGCCGGACAACTGGCGCGAGGCCGCGCGGCCGGCGCAGCTGGCGTTCCTGCAGGTGGCTGCGGCAATCGCGCAATTCGAGCCGGTCACGGTCGGGGTGTCGACCGCGCACTACACGGCCGCGCGCGCGCTGCTGCCCGAGCGCGTGCGGGTGGTGGAGATGGCGCACGATGATTCCTGGATGCGTGATGTCGGGCCCACCTGCGTGGTGAATGGGCGCGGCGCCGTACGCGGCGTCGACTGGCGCTTCAACGCGTGGGGCGGCCTTGCCGGGGGGCTGTATTTTCCCTGGGACCAGGATGATCTCGTGGCGCGCAAGGTGCTGGACATCGAGAGGCTCGAGCGCTACCGCGCCCCCCTGGTGAACGAAGGCGGCGCCATCCACGTCGACGGTCAGGGCACGGCGCTGGTCACCGAGGAATGCCTGCTGAACGCCAATCGCAATCCGCACCTCGAGCGCAGCGAGGTCGAGCGGCAGCTGCGCGACTACCTGGGCGTGAGCCACATCATCTGGCTCGGCAAGGGAGTGTTCAACGATGAGACCGACGGGCACATCGACAATCTCGCCTGCTTCGTACGCCCCGGCGAAGTGTGCCTCACGTGGACCGATCGTAGGCGCGATCCCCAGCATGCGATCTCACTCGATGCCTGGGAGCGTTTGCATGAAGCGCGCGATGCTCGCGGGCGGCGGCTTAAGGTGAGGCGCCTGCCGATGCCCGGTCCGCTCACCCTTCATGCCCGTGAAGCGACCGGCCTCGTCGCTCGCGAGGGCACGCGCGCGCGCGCCGCCGGCGAGCGCCTGGCCGCGAGCTACGTGAACTTCTACATCGCCAACGGCGGCATCGTCATGCCGCTCCTGGATGCCCGCACCGACCGCGCCGCCGCACAGCGCCTGAAGCGCCTGTTCCCGGCGCGCCGCGTGGTGGGCGTGCCGGGGCGCGAAATCCTGCTGGGAGGCGGCAACATCCACTGCATCACGCAGCAGGTTCCCTCGGGAACGCGAACCCGATCACCGTCCGCGACCTGAAGATAGG
>CATPBQ010000273.1 GCA_955652795.1 uncultured Steroidobacteraceae bacterium
AAGCGGAAGCGCCGCGCGCGCAGCACGGTGGCGAGCGCCTTGACCTGCGTCACGTAGCTCGCCGCGCTCTCCTCGGTGATCTGGAAGCACAGCCGCTGCGCCTCGGCGCGGCTCGAGCGCAGGTGATTGTCGAGCCACTCGAGGAAGCCCGCGTCGCGGACGGTTTCCTTCGACAGGCGCACAAACAGACACTCGGGTTTCTTCTGCGCCGCAAACGACAGCGATGCGCCGACGACCCAGCGGTCGATGTTCTTGAGCAGGTCGTTGCGCCCGGCGGCCGCCATGAACTCCGACGGCAGCACTTCCCGCCCCTGCTGGTCGATCATGCGCACCAGCACGTCGAACATGCCCGGACGCTCGCCCTGAAGACTCGCGATCGGCTGCTGCACCAGCCGGAAGCGGTTCTCCATCAGGGCTGTCTTGATGTGCTTGACCCACACCTTGTCATAGGCCATGACGCGGCTGTCATTGTCCGCGCGGTCCGACATGATGCTCTGGTTGCCGCCACGGGCGGCGCCCTTGTTGGCGCACTCCAACGCATCGGCGATCACCGCGTCGACCTGGGCCTCGCCGGGTGGCACGACCGACAGCCCCAATGTGCAGGTCACCGACACCGCCTTGTCGCGGATGCGCATCACCTGCTTCTGCATGCGCGAGAGCAGCCGCTCGCCCCAGGCGTTGATGTCGTGCTCGTTGCCCCGCTCGAGCAGCACCAGGAAGCGCACACCGCCGAAGCGCCCGGCCACTTCCTTGGGATGTAACGTGTCCTTCAGCAGCCGCGCGAACTCGACCAGGATGTCTTCGCTCGCCGTGGCGCCGACCACGCGCTCGAGATCCGCGAACTTGTCGAGCTTGATCAGCGCGAGGCAGCGCATGCCTCCCGGAGCCGGGGTCGCCAGACGCCGCGCGAGCGCTTCGAGCAGCTCGGGCCGCGGCAGCAGAGCCGCGCCCGTCTCAGCTGTCGATGCGGGGCGCTCGACGCTGCCGCGCTCCTCGCGCGGCCGGGAGGGCACCATCAGGCTCACACACGGCTCCTGCTCGTGCTCCCCGAGTGCCAGGGTCATCTCGATGGGCAGCACGCTGCCATCTCCCAGCAGCGCGTTGGCCCGCAACGGGTGATCGGCCTTCCAGCGTCCCTGCAGGCACGCCGCCAGCGCGCCGCGCAGCGCCGCGTGCGTCGAATCCTCGAACAGGTCCATGACCGGTTCACTCGCGATGCCGGCTTCGACGCCGAACAGCTCGAGCCAGGCGGGATTCGCGTCGACCACGATTCCCTCCTGCACCTGAATGATCGCGTCGTTGGAGCGGTACAGCACGGTGCCGAGCTGGCTGCGTGCTTCCTGCGTGGATTTCAGCGAGGCATCGAGCGTGCGCTCGGTGCGAAAGACCTGCAGCTCGCGCAGCATCACTGCCTGCAGGCGCTCGGTATTGGCGAGCGTGACGACGTCGCGTGCGCCGAGCGCCATGGCCGCGGCGATGCGGGTCTCGTCCGCGGCCGGCGCCAGCCACAGCACCGGCACGGTGGGCGCCACCTGGTCGCGCACGCTGATTACGGACCCGAGCTCCTCGTGGCTGTCGGCCACGTGCACCAGCAGTTCGGGGTTGAGCTGCGTGAGCGCGTCACCCAGATCGCGCAGCGCCGGGATCCAGGTGCAATGGGCCGGGTGCCCCGCGCGCCGCAGTATGCTGTTGACGGCTTCGACCGGCTCGCGCGCGAAGCTCAGCACGATGAGCGGAACGGCGTTCTGCTCGGTCAAGTCGGCCTCCACGGGTGCGCTCGCAATGGCGGTCGATTCTAGCACCGGGTCGCCGGCGTTCCGTGTGCGCGAACTCGCGGAACCGGCGCTGAGCGGCGCTGGCGCGCTGGCGGGGGTGGGGCGATGTCGTTATCATACGCGGCCCTTTGGAGCGGCCGCGCATGCCGCAGCCTTCAGAGCGCGAGGGAGAAATGGCCAGCTACACGACCAGCGAGATCCGCGGGGGTCTGAAAGTCCTGCTCGACGGCGATCCCTACACCGTGATCGAGAACGAGTTCGTCAAGCCGGGCAAGGGCCAGGCGTTCAACCGCATCAAGGTTCGCAACCTCAAGACCGGCCGCACGATCGAGCGCACCTTCAAGTCCGGGGAGTCGCTGGAGGCAGCGGACGTCGTCGATACCGGGATGCAGTATCTCTACCAGGACGGGGACTTCTGGCATTTCATGGTGCCGGAGAGCTTTGAGCAGTACACCGCCGGCAAGTCGGCGGTGGGCGAGAACGCGCAGTGGCTCAAGGACGGTGTGGTGTGCATCGTGACCCTGTGGAACAACGTGCCACTCGTGGTCACGCCGCCACCGCACATCGAGTTGAAGATCATCAAGACCGACCCGGGTCTGCGGGGCGATACCGCCACCGGTGGCCAGAAGCCCGCCAAGGTCGAAACCGGCGCCGTGGTGCGCGTGCCGTTGTTCATCAACGAGGGCGAAGTGATCCGAATCGACACCCGCACCGGCGAGTACATCTCGCGCGGCAGGGGTTAGGGCCTCAGGCGCGCACGGCGCGCGGTGCGTTCCGAGCCCGCCACAGGCCATCGGCGGCGTAGATCAGGAGCGCCACCCAGATCAGCGCGAAGCCCGCGGCCAGCGCGGGCCGGAAGCTCTCGTGATACACGAGCACGCCGCACAGCAGCTGCAGGCTCGGCGCGATGTACTGCAGCACGCCGACCGTCGAATAGGGGAGGGCACGGGCCCCATAGGCGAACAGGAACAGCGGAATCGCCGTGACCAGGCCGCTGCCGATCAGCAGCGCGCCGATGCCGGGGCGGGCGAGGGTGCCGCTGCGGTGCCGGCGGCCTGGCACCAGGCAAGATAAGCCACCGCAAGCGGCATCAGCAGCAGCGTCTCGGTCGCAAGGCCCGGCAGGGCGTCGACACTGATCACCTTGCGCAGCAGTCCGTACAGGGAGAAGCTCACCGCCAGCGTGCAGGCGATCCACGGCGGACGCCCGGCGAGCACGGTGAGATAGGCAACCGCGATCGCGGCGAGCGCCACCGCGAGCCACTGTGCGCGATTCAGCCGCTCGCGCAGCACGAACACCCCCAACACGACGTTCATGAGCGGGTTGATGTAGTAGCCGAGACTGGTGTCGACGATGTGTGCGTGGGTCACGCTCCAGACGTACACCAGCCAGTTGCCGCTGATGAGCACCGCGGTGAGCATGAGTCGCCCCAGGAGCCTGCTGTTGGTCAGCGTAGCGGAAGTGTTGCGAGCTCACCCCGCAGCAGCATCCACCCGAAGATGAACAGGCAGCCCCAAGTCACGCGGTGAGCGATCACCTGAAGCGCCGGCACGCCGCTCAAGGGGTGCAGGTAAACCGGGAACAGGCCCCAGATGCTGAAGGCCGCGGTCGCCGCCGCGAGTCCCCGGGGCGAGAGTCGCGCCGCAGTCATTCGCGGCCCGCGCGCCCGGAGCTCGCGCGGATAACGGCTGCCGGAGTGGCTCATGCGCGGATCACGCCCGCGCGGTCGGGAACGCCACGACCTCGTCGATGTGCGTGGCTCCCGTGGCGAGCATCAGCGTGCGGTCGAAGCCCAGCGCCACACCGGCGCAGTCCGGAAAGCCGCTGGCGAGCGCGGCGAGCAACCGCTCATCGGGCGGGAAAACCGGCAGGCCGAGCCGGCGCCGCTGCGCGTTGTCGTGCTCAAAGCGTGCGCGCTGTTCGTTCGGCGCGGCCAGTTCGTGAAAGCCATTGGCGAGCTCGATGCCATCGCAGTACAGCTCGAAGCGCCGCGCCGCGCGCGGCTCGCGCGGATCCAGGCGCGCCAGCGCCGCCTGGGTCGCGGGATACCCGTGGACGAAAGTCAGCGCCTGGTGGCCGAGCCGCGGGCCGACGAGCGAACCCATGAGCAGCTCCAGCCACACGTCGCGGTCCGCGCCGGCGCCTGCGAACCCCAGCGGCTGCGCCGCTTGCACGAGCGCGGCTTGGGGCGCGCTGAACGGATCCAGCCCCAGCTCGCGCGCGAAGGCGTCCCGGTAACTGATGCGCTCACTCGCGCGCGGCGCGCTCACCCGGCCCAGCAGCTCGCGCACCAGTGCCTC
>CATPBQ010000274.1 GCA_955652795.1 uncultured Steroidobacteraceae bacterium
ACGTAGGTGCCCTCTTCGAACGGCGGCGCCCGCATCAGCACCCGTCCCTGCGCATCCATGATGAAGGAGTTGCCATCGAACACCAGCTCGTCCTGTGCGCCCACCAGATTCACGTAAGCCAGCGGTAATGCGAGGTCGCGGGCGCGCTCGCGCGCCATGCTCTCGCGCTCACGCTGCTTGTGGATCTCGTAAGGCGAGGCGTTGATGACGAGCAGCAGCTGCGCGCCGTCGGCGCGCGCCAGCTGCGCGGCTTCGGGCTGCCAGATGTCCTCGCACACCAGCAGTCCCACCCTGAAGCCCTGACAGTCCGCGACCGTGGGTTGCGTGCCCGCCTGGAAGTAGCGCTTTTCGTCGAACACCTTGTAGTTGGGCAGCTCCGCCTTGCGGTGGATGGCGGCGATCTCCCCGTGCGCGATGAGGGCGGCGGAGTTGTAGATGCCACCGCGCGTGTACTCCGGGAATCCCACCATCACCGCGGCGTCCGTCAGCTCACGGCGCAGGCGTGCCAGCCCCTCCTCGATCTGCCGGCGAAAGCCGCGGTGAAACAGCAGATCCTCGGGCGGATAGCCGGACAGCGTGAGCTCGGGAAACAGCACCAGGTGCGCGCCCAGGGTAAGGTGCGCGTGCCGCGTAGCCGCGATGACCCGTGCGGCGTTGCCCTGCACATCCCCGACCAGGAGATTGAGTTGCGCCAGCGCGATCCGCAAAGACTCACCCATGTGCCACCGGTCTGTTAGCGCCGTCTGCCCTGCGCCGGGCCTTGCGGCGCGCGCGCTGCCTTGCGAGCTGGGACCCGCTTGGCCGGCCTCGCAGCAGGCTTGAGCCCCTTCGCGGCTGTGCGCGCCGGCTGCGCTGGCGGCGCACGTGCGGGGGCGCCGCGCCTGGCGCGCGAGCGCCGCCGGCGCAGCAGCTCATTCATGGCCGTACCCAGCTCGGCGGGCGACTTCACCGTGCGAACGCCGGCCGCCTCGAACGCCGCGTACTTGTCCGCCGCGGTGCCCTTGCCGCCCGCGACGATGGCCCCGGCGTGCCCCATGCGCTTGCCCGCGGGAGCGGTGACGCCGGCGACATAGGCGACCACGGGCTTGGCGACGAACCTGCGGATGTAATGCGCGGCGGCTTCCTCGTCGCTGCCACCGATTTCACCCACGAGAATAATGCCCTCGGTGCGCGGATCGCGCTGAAAGAGCTCCAGCACATCGATGAAGTTCATGCCGCGCACCGGGTCCCCGCCGATGCCGACGCAGGTGCTCTGGCCGAGCCCGATGTGGGTGGTCTGGAACACGGCCTCGTAGGTGAGCGTGCCCGAGCGCGACACGATACCGACGCTGCCCTTCTTGTGAATGAAGCCGGGCATGATGCCGATCTTGCATTCCTCCGGCGTGATGACGCCCGGGCAGTTGGGGCCGACCAGGCGCGTAGCGGAGCCGGCCAGTACCGTCTTCACGCGCACCATGTCATTCACCGGGACGCCTTCGGTGATGCACACCGCCAGCTCGATGCCCGCATCGACGGCCTCCAGAATCGAGTCCGCCGCACCGGCCGCCGGCACGTAGATCATGGTGGCCGTGGCGCCGGTCGCGCGCACCGCGTCCCGCACCGTGTCGAAGACCGGCAGTCCCAGGTGCTGCTGTCCGCCGCGGCCCGGAGTCACGCCGCCCACGAGCTTGGTGCCGTAGGCGAGCGCTGCTTCCGAGTGAAAGGTGCCCTGCTTGCCGGTAAATCCCTGGCAGATCACCCTGGTGTTGCGGTTGACCAGAATGCTCATGCCCTGCCCTTTGCAGCCAGTGCCACGACCTTGCGCGCGGCATCGGTCAGATCCGCAGCCGGCGTGATCGTGAGCCCGCTGCTGGCGAGCGTCGCACGGGCCAGTTGCGCGTTGGTGCCCTCGAGCCGCACCACCACCGGCACCTTGACGCCCACCTTCCTGACGGCGTTGATCACACCATCGGCGATGGTGTCGCAGCGCACGATGCCGCCGAAGATGTTCACCAGCACCGCGCGCACCCGGGAGTTGGACAGGATCAGCTCGAACGCCGCGGTCACGCGCTCACTGGTCGCGCCGCCGCCGACATCCAGGAAGTTCGCCGGCCGCCCGTGATGCAGCTTGATCAGATCCATGGTCGCCATCGCCAGTCCCGCGCCATTCACCATGCAGGCGATGTCCCCGTCGAGGGACACGTAGTTGAGATCGTGCTCGCTGGCGCGCCGCTCCATCGGGTCTTCCTGGCTCGCATCGCGCAGCCGCGCAAGCTCGTCCTGGCGAAACAGCGCGTTGGCGTCCACGTTGATCTTGGCATCGAGCGCCATGAGCGCACCGGTGCGGGTGACGATCAGCGGGTTGACCTCGACCAGGCTCAGGTCCTTGTCGATGTAGAGACGGTAGAGCGCCGCGGCGAGGGACTGGAACTGCGTGATCTGCGCGCCACCCAAGCCGAGCCCGAAGGCGAGCTCGCGCGCCTGGTACGCCTGCAGGCCGGCCGCCGGATGAATGCTGACCGCGAGGATCTTCTCGGGGGTCTTGTGCGCCACCTCCTCGATATCCATGCCGCCGGCGGCGGAGGCGATGAGCGCGATGCGCCCGCGCTCGCGATTGAGCGTGAACGAGAGGTAGATCTCGCGCGCGATGTCCGACCCTGATTCGACGTACACGCGCTCGACCGGTAAGCCTTCCGCGCTGGTCTGTGCCGTGACCAGACGCTGGCCG
>CATPBQ010000275.1 GCA_955652795.1 uncultured Steroidobacteraceae bacterium
ATGCTCTCGGCGCACTCGTTCAACGCGCTGCTGAAGACGCTCGAGGAACCGCCGCCGCACGTGAAGTTCCTGCTCGCGACCACCGATCCGCACAAGCTGCCGGTGACCGTGTTGTCGCGCTGCCTGCAGTTCAATCTGAAACGGCTGCCGGCCGCGGACATCGCGGCTCACATGCGCCGGATTCTCGAGCAGGAGGGGGTGGGGTTCGACGCCGCCGGCCTCAGGCTCGTGGCGCAGGCGGCCGACGGCAGCGTGCGCGACGCACTCTCGCTGCTGGATCAGCTGATCGCTTTCGGTGGCGGTCAGGCGGGCGAGGCGCAGGCGCGCGCCATGCTGGGCACGATTTCCCGCGATCACGTGGTGCGCATCGCGGAACTGCTGGCGGCCGCCGATACCGCCGCGCTGGTGCGCTGCGCGCAGTCGCTCGAGGAGTTCGCCCCGGATTACGCGCAGGTGCTCGATGAGCTCGCAGCTCTCCTGGTGCGCATCGGATTCAAACAGGCGGTGAGCGACTACGAGGGCGATGAGCTGTACGCGCCCGAGTTGCTCGAGCGGCTCGCGCGCGCCCTCACTCCCGAGGACGTGCAACTGTTCTACCAGACCGCGATCATCGGCCGACGCGATCTCGGGCTCGCTCCCGAGCCGCGCACCGGCTTCGAGATGACGTTGCTGCGGATGATCGCGTTCCGCCCCGCGGGCGAGTCCACCGGCTCGCGCCCGCCCGCCGCGGATCCCGCGGCGCGCTCGGCCGGCAGCGCTGCGGGTGCCTGCAGCGCTCCCGGCGCCAACAGCCCCGCCGGCGCGAGCGGCCCGGCCGAGGCGGTAAGCGCCACCGACTCCGGTCCGTGGGCAACTATAGTGAACGCGCTGGAGCTCTCGGGCGCGGCGCGCCAGCTCGCCAGCCACTGCGTGTTCGTCGGCCGCCAGGGCGCAGTCGTGCGTCTGGCGCTCGATGCGCGCAACCAGCCGGTGCGTACGCCGGCGCAGGAAGAGAAGCTCGCACAGGCGCTGTCGCGCTACTACGGGGAGCCGGTGCAGCTCGAGTTCCAGGCCGGGGGTGCGCTCGCCGAGACGCCGGCGCAGGCGCAGCGGCGGGTCTCCGAGCAGGAGCTGGCTGCCGCCCGTCGCGCGTTCGAGGCCGACCCGGGCGTGCAGGGCCTGCGCGAGCGCTTCGGCGCGACAGTGCTGCCCGAGAGCGTGCGCCCGGTAAAATGACTCCACTTCCAATCCCGGCGCGCAGCGCCTGACAGGTGAGTGCTCTCATGCGTGGCAACTTCAACGACCTGATGAAGCAGGCCGAGGCAATGCAGGCGAACATGCAGAAGGCCCAGGCCGAGATCGGCAACATCGAAGTGGTCGGCGAAGCCGGCGGCGGCATGGTGAAGGTCACCATGAGCGGCCGTCACGAAGTGAAGCGCGTACAGATCGAGCCGGCGGTGAGCGGCGAGGACCGCGAGATGCTCGAAGATCTGATCGCAGCAGCGGCCAACGACGCCGTGCACAAGGTCGAGGCGCGCGTGCAGGAGAAAATGGCGAGTCTGACCGCGGGACTGCAGCTGCCGCCGGGAATGAAGTTACCGTTTTGAAGCGTGCGCGATGAAACATTCGCCGCATCTCGCCCGGCTGATAGACGCGCTGCGCGCCTTGCCGGGAGTCGGGCCCAAGAGCGCGCAGCGCATGGCGTTTCACCTGCTGCAGGAGGGCCGGCCAGGAGCGCGCGCGCTCGCGGAGGCGCTCGATGCGGCCCTGCAATCCGTGGCCCGCTGCCGGCGCTGCCGCATGCTCACCGAGGGGGAGCTATGCGCGATCTGCGCCGCTCCGCAGCGCGACGCGGCGCTGTTGTGCGCGGTCGAGTCGCCCGCCGACGTGGTCGCGATCGAGTCCTCGGGCAGCTACCGCGGCCGCTACTTCGTGCTCATGGGGCACCTGTCGCCGCTCGATGGCATTGGACCCGAGCAGCTCGGCGTGCGCGAACTCGAGGCGATTCTGGAGCAGGGCGGAGTGCGTGAGCTGATCCTGGCCACCAACTCCACGGTCGAGGGCGAGGCGACGGCCCATTTCCTCAGCGAGCTCGCCGTGCGGCGCGGCATCCGCGCCAGCCGCATCGCCCACGGCGTGCCGGTCGGGGGCGAGCTCGAGTACGTCGACGGCGGAACACTGGCGCACGCGCTCGCCGGGCGCCAGTCGGTCAGCTAGCGCCGGCGCTGCGGCCTGCGCGCCGCGCTCAAATCCTCGCGCAGCCGGCGCAGCCGCCGGTAGCTCTCGTAGCGGCGCGCATGCAGGGCACCGCCCTCGGCGGCCGCGCGCACCGCGCATCCCGGCTCGCGCAGGTGGCGGCAATCGGCGAAACGGCACCCGGGAGCCAGGCGTTCCACTTCGACGAAGCCGAGGGTGCGTTCATCGAGTGCCGCGGCGGCGGGCGCAAAATCGCGCACGCCGGGCGAGTCGATCAGCGCGGCGGCGTGTGGCAGATCGAACAGGCGCGCGGTGGTGGTCGTGTGACGGCCTTCCTCCGCGCGCACCAGTTCCCCGATCGCGACCTGCGCCTGCGGCACGAGGCGCAGCACCAGCGAGGACTTGCCGACTCCGGATTGTCCGACCAGGGCGGCCACGATGCCGGGCGTCAGGGCGGCACGCAGCTGCGCAATACCCAGGCCCGTATCGGCCGAGCAGGTGATGATGCCGTAGCCGGCGGCGCGGTACACCGCGAGCTCGGCGGTAAGCGCATCGTCGATGCCGAGGTCACTCTTGTTCACGACCAGCGTGGCGGCGAGTCCGCCGGCGGTGGCCGCCGCCAGGTAGCGGTCCACGACGAACAGATCCGGCTCCGGCAGCGGGGCGAGCACCACCAGCAGCCGCGTGAGGTTGGCCACCACCGGTTCCGCGCCGCCGCGCAGGTTGGCGCGATACAGCGCCGTGCGCCGCGGCAGCACTTCCACGACGTGCACCTCATCGTGGCGTGAATCGACGCTGCAGCGCACGTCGTCCCCGCACACCACGGTGAGGGCGCGCCCGAACGGACGCGCCCGCATTTCCCGGCCGCCGGCGTCGCGCACCAGCAGGTGCCGGCCAAAGGTCGCGATCACGCGTCCAACCAGAGTCTGTTTCATGCGAGCGGGCCAGCGGTCGTCTGCTACACTGGGATTGCCTGTTGCGCGGTCAAGACACGCTACCACTACCCACCCGCACATGCCGAGCGGCGACTATCTGGTCTGGATCGATCTGGAGATGACGGGTCTGAAGCCCGACACCGATTCGATCATCGAGATCGCCACCGTGGTGACCGACCGGGAGTTGAATCTCATCTCCGATGGCCCGGTGCTCGCCATCCATCAGCCCGATGAAGTGCTCGCGCGCATGGACGACTGGAATCAGCGCCAGCACAGCTCCTCGGGCCTGCTGGCGCGGGTGCGCGCGAGCCGCACCAGCGTCGCTGAAGCGCAGCGGCGCACGCTGGAGTTCCTCGCGCCGCTGGTCAACGCCGGCAGCTCGCCGATGTGCGGCAACAGCATCTGCCAGGACCGTCGTTTTCTCGCGCGCTGCATGCCCGAGCTCGAATGCTTCTTTCACTACCGCAATCTCGACGTCAGCACGCTCAAGGAGCTGGCGCGCCGCTGGGCGCCGGCGGTGGCCGAGAGTTTCCTCAAGCAGGGGACCCACCTCGCGCACGCCGACATCCACGAATCGATCCGAGAGCTGCGGCACTACCGCGCGCGGTTGTTCGCTGCCGCCTGGCAAGGCACGGGAAGTGCGTGAGGCCGTGTCGCTGGTGACCCATCGTGGCGGCTGCCATTGCGGCGCGGTCGCTTTCGAGGTGCAGGCGCCGGCGCGGGTGACGGTCAGCGAGTGCAACTGCTCGATCTGCCGCATGAGCGGCTTCCTGCATCTGATCGTGCCGCGCGCGCGCTTGCGGCTGCTGCGCGGGGCGGACAGCCTCAGCGAGTACACCTTCAACACCGGCACGGCGCGGCACCTGTTCTGCCGCCGCTGTGGCGTGAAGTCCTTCTACGTGCCTCGCTCCAACCCCGACGGCTACAGCGTGAATCTGCGCTGCCTCGATCGGTCGACGCTCGAGCGGATCGACATCGAGCCATTCGACGACAACGAGCGCGCCGCCTCCGAGGCGAAGATCCGCGATCTCTCCAGGGTGTAAGCGCACGCCGCGGCCTGCCGCGGGCGGCAGTGCCTGTCAGGAGGCCTTGCCGGGCGAGGGCGGCTGCGCGAGGAACAGCCAGGTCTCCACCACCGTATCGGGGTTGAGCGACATGCTCTCGATGCCCTGATCGAGCAGCCAGCGGGCGAGGTCGGGGTAATCCGACGGACCCTGGCCGCAGATGCCGACGTACTTGCCGTGTTTGCGGCAGGCGCTGATCGCCATCGACAGGAGCTTGCGCACCGCTTCGTCACGCTCGTCGAAGTGGCGCGCCATGATGGCCGAGTCGCGGTCCAGCCCCAGGGTGAGCTGCGTCATGTCGTTCGAGCCGATGGACATGCCGTCGAAGTGCTCGAGGTACTGTTCCGCGAGCAGCGCGTTGGTCGGCAGCTCGCACATCATGATGACCTTGAGCCCATGCTCGCCGCGTTGCAGGCCGTTCTGCGCCAGCAGTGCCGTGACCTGGCGCGCTTCCGCCACGCTGCGCACGAACGGCACCATGACCTGCACGTTGGTGAGGCCCATGGCCTCGCGCACCCGCTTCAGCGCCTGGCACTCGAGCTCGAAGCAGGGGCGGAAGCTCTCATCGACATAGCGCGCGGCGCCGCGGAAGCCCAGCATCGGGTTCTCCTCCTGCGGTTCGTAGCGGCTGCCGCCGATGAGGTTGGCGTACTCGTTGGACTTGAAGTCGGACAGCCGCACGATGACCGGCTCGGGCGCGAACGCCGCGGCGATCTGCGCGATCCCCTCGGCGAGCTTCTCCACGTAGAAGCCGACCGGGCTGGAATAACCGGCCATCTGCGCGCGGATCTGCTCCTGCAGCTCCCCGTCCAGGCGGTCGAACTCGAGCAGCGCCCGCGGATGCACGCCGATCATGCGGTTGATGATGAACTCGAGCCGCGCGAGCCCCACGCCGTGGTGCGGGATGTTGGCGAAATCGAAGGCGCGCTCGGGGTTGCCGACGTTCATCATGATCTTGACCGGGATCTTCGGCAGCGCCTCGAGCTCGATCTGCTTGCGTTCGAACTGCAACAGCCCCTCGTACACGTGGCCGGTGTCGCCCTCGGCGCACGACACGGTCACCTCCTGGCCCTCGCGGATGCGTTGCGTGGCGTCGCCGCAGCCGACCACCGCGGGGATCCCCAGCTCGCGCGCGATGATGGCCGCATGACAGGTGCGGCCGCCGCGGTTGGTGACGATCGCCGCGGCGCGCTTCATGACCGGCTCCCAGTCCGGATCGGTCATGTCGGCGACCAGCACCTCGCCGTTCTGTACGCGCGCCATTTCGCTCGCGTCGCGGATGACGCGCGCGGCTCCGGCGCCGATGCGCTGGCCGATGCTGCGGCCGGTGGCCAGCACGCGCGAGCGGCCCTTGAGGGTGTAGCGCTGAATGATGCGGCCGGTGTGGCTCTGCACCGTCTCGGGCCGCGCCTGCAGGATGACGATCGCGCCCGAGGCGCCGTCGCGCGCCCACTCGATGTCCATCGGCCGGCCGTAGTGCTCTTCGATGATCAGCGCCTGGCGCGCCAGCGTGACGATATCGGCATCGCTCAGGCAGAAGCGGCGCCGGTCGGCCGCCGGCACCGGCACCGTCTGCACGCGCTCGGCGGAAGCTTCCGGCGCGTACACCATCTTCACCGCCTTGCCGCCGAGGGTGCGGCGCAGAATCGCGAGCTTGCCGGCGCGCAGCGCGGGTTTGTAGACGTAGAACTCATCGGGGTTGACGGCGCCCTGGACCACGGGTTCGCCCAGACCCCACGAGGCGGTGATGAATACCACGTCGCGAAAGCCCGAGTCGGGGTCGAGCGTGAACATGACGCCGCTCGCGCCCAGATCGCTGCGCACCATGTGCTGCACGCCGGCCGACAATGCCACCGCTGTGTGCTCGAAGCCCTGGTGCACGCGATAGGAGATCGCCCGGTCGTTGAACAGCGAGGCAAACACCTCGTGCATCGCCTTGAGCACGGCAGCCTCGCCGCGCACGTTGAGAAAGCTCTCCTGCTGGCCGGCGAACGAGGCCTCGGGCAGATCCTCGGCGGTCGCCGAGGAGCGTACGGCCACGGCGAGATCGCCGCCCGCGCTGATGCGCTGCAGCTGCGCGCTCACCGCCGCTGCCAAGGCGGGCGGAAAGGGTGTCGCGAGAATCCACTGACGGATGCGCGCTCCGGTCGCGGCGAGCCGCGCCACGTCATCGACGTCGAGCGCGGCAAGCTCGCCGCGAATGCGCGCATCCAGCCCGCCCTGTGCGAGGAACTCACGATAGGCGTGCGCGGTGGTGGCGAAGCCGCCGGGCACCTGCACGCCGAGTCTGGCGAGCGAGCCGATCATTTCCCCGAGCGAGGCGTTCTTGCCGCC
>CATPBQ010000276.1 GCA_955652795.1 uncultured Steroidobacteraceae bacterium
GTCGAGCACCAATCGCTCACCGCGCCAGTTCGGCCCGGGGCTTCCCGGCGAGAGGCGTTTGCTGGAATTCGAGCTCAAGGTCATCGCCGACGTGGGCCTGCTGGGGCTGCCGAACGCCGGCAAATCCACGCTCATCCGTGCGGTCTCCGCCGCGCGGCCCAAGGTTGCGGACTATCCGTTCACGACACTGCACCCGAACCTGGGGGTGGTGGACGTGGGGCAGCACCGCAGCTTCGTCATGGCCGACATCCCCGGTCTCATTGAAGGGGCCGCGGACGGGGCGGGACTCGGGATCCGGTTCCTCAAGCACCTGCAGCGCACGCGGCTGCTGCTGCACCTGGTGGATATCGCGCCGCTCGATCCGCAGGCCGACCCGGTACGCGGCGCACGCGCTATCGTTCAGGAGCTGAAGAAGTTCAGCAAAGACCTGGCGCTGAAGCCGCGCTGGCTGGTGCTCAACAAGCGCGATCTGCTGCCGGCGAAGGAAGCCGAGCAGCGCGCGCGCGCCATCGTGCGCGCCTTGCGCCATCGCGGGCCGCAGTTCCTGACTTCAGGGGCGACCGGCGAGGGAACGAAGGCGCTGTGCGAGGCGGTTATGAGGTTTTTGGAGGAGACCGATCGAGCGGCACGCGAGCGCGCATCATCTCCAGGAGATGCTGGCGTCTCGCCGCCGGTCGCAACTTCAGAGGAGTCGGAATGACCGGGACGGGGATCCTGAGCTTGGGGTTCGCTGCGCTCATCATTAGCCTCATTGCATTGCGCGGATACGGGCCGCCAGGCGACTCTTGTGCCGTGCGGCCTTATTGCGATGGATGATCTGCTTGCCCACGAGCGAGTCGATGACCGGGACTGCCTTGTTGTAGCTGGTCTTGGCCGCCTCTTTGTTGCCGGCGAGAAGGGCCGCCGTCACGTTGCGCACCGCCGTGCGCATGCGCGAGCGCAGCGCCACATTGCGGGCGCGGTGCTTTTCTGCCTGACGGGCAGCTTTTTCGGCGGACCTGGTATTGGCCACGCAATCTCCGTATCGAGGCCGGGGTCGCAAGCGAGCGGCCGGTAGTCTGCTCATCGGGCCGGCCCTTGTCAACGCGGCGCCGGGCGGCGACGGCCCTCGCGCGCCGCTTCACATAAACTGGCGGTTGGCGAGCGCCGGGCAGTGCGAGGAACTTAACTTAGTCTTTTGACATCAATGGCTTAACCGAATCATGGAGCTCATTCGAGGACTGAGCGGATTACCTCGGCGAGTGGTGGGCGGCGTGATGACCATCGGGACCTACGATGGCATCCACCTCGGCCACCAGGCGCTGCTGGCACGCCTGAACGAGCAGGCGGCGCGGCGGGGTGAGCCCGCGGTGCTGTTGACGTTCGAGCCCTTGCCGCGCGAGTACCTGGCGCCGGACGATCCGCCCGCGCGGCTCACCTCCCTGCGCGAGCGCTGGCGGATCCTCTCAGGCACCCGCCTGGATTACCTGTGGCTGCTGCGCTTCGGCGGGGCTTTGCGTAACCTCCCGGGTGAAGCCTTTGCGCAGCTGCTGGCGCGCGAGCTGCGCCCCACGCTGGTCGTAGTCGGTCACGACTTTCGCTTCGGACGCCATGGCGAGGGGACCGCCGCCGTGCTGGCCGCGGCCGGGACGCGTCTGGGGTTCGACGTGGAGGTGCTGGCCCCGGTGATGCTGGAGGGCGAGCGCATCAGCAGCAGCGGGGTGCGCGCGGCGCTGGCGCGCGGGGACTTTGAGCGTGCGCGGCGTTGGCTCGGTCGGCCCTGGTCGATGCGCGGGCGGGTGATGCCGGGCAAGCGCCTGGGACGGGATCTGGGATTTCCGACCGCCAACCTGCCGCTCGAGCGCCGGCGCGCGCCGGTCGCCGGGATTTTCGCGGTGCGCGTGCACGGGGTGCACAGCGCGGCGCTGCCGGGCATCGCCAGCCTCGGCACCCGCCCCACGGTCGCAGGAGAGGAGGCGCTGCTGGAAGCGCACGTATTCGATTTTCGCGGCGACCTGTACGGTCGCGAGATTGAAGTCGAGTTCGCGGCGAAGTTGCGCGACGAGGCCTGCTTCGCGACGCTCGAGGCGCTCACCGCGCAGATGCAGCGCGACGCAGCGGATGCGCGCCGCATCCTCAATTGCTGAACGGCCCGGCGATGCGGGCGATGTTTTTGAATGGCCTGTCGATGTATGAATGAGTGGACATGGCGGATTACAAACACACCATCAACCTGCCGCAGACCGACTTCCCGATGAAAGCGGACCTCGCCCAGCGCGAGCCCGAGATGGTGCGCGCGTGGCAGGAGCGTGGCACGTATGCGAAGCTGCGGGAGCTGGCGCGCGGCCGCCCGCGCTTCGTGCTGCACGACGGGCCGCCGTATGCCAACGGCGCCATTCACATCGGTCACGCGGTCAACAAGATCCTCAAGGACATCGTGGTCAAGTCGCGCTCGCTGGACGGCTTCGACTCCCCCTACATCCCCGGCTGGGATTGCCACGGGCTGCCGATCGAGCTGCAGGTGGAGAAAAAGCACGGCCGCCCCGGCCACAAGCTCGACGCGCAGGCCTTTCGTGCCGCCTGCCGCGCCTATGCGCACGAGCAGATCGATCTGCAGCGCGCCGACTTCAAGCGGCTCGGCATTCTCGGGGACTGGGAGCGACCTTACCTCACCATGTCGCCTCGCTACGAGGCGCAGCAGCTGCGCGCCTTCGGCCACATCATCCGTAACGGACA
>CATPBQ010000277.1 GCA_955652795.1 uncultured Steroidobacteraceae bacterium
AACAGATTCCCGAGGACAGCTTCGCCAGCATCGAGACGCAGGGGCTGCTCGGCGGCAAGTACATCGGCATCAGCCCCGGAGGGCTCGACAGCTACCTCAAGGACGGCGGCCGCATTGAGCAGACTCAGTCCGCCATCGTGCTGGAGAATCTGATCAACAAGTTCTTCGCGAACTACTCGAGCAAGGGTAGCGGCGACTCGAGCAAGGGTAGCGGCGACAGCCAGAGCCGGGGCGCGGACAACCAGAGCAAGGGGGAGTCGAAGAAATGAGACACACGACAGTGGTATTGGCCAGCTTGTGGCTGGCGTGCTCCCTCGCCAACACATCGCAGGCGCAGACCCCGCCCGGGACGCAGGGGCAGAGCGCGCCCGCGGCGAACGCGCCCGCCGGGGAGGGACCTACGGAAGTCGTGCAGAACGCCGCCCAGGGCATGCTCGGGGATCTCGACAAGGATCGCGATGCGTACCGGCGCGACCCGGCAAAGGTCGGGCAGCTGGTCGACAAGTACCTATTGCCGCACTTTGACACCGAGTTTTCCGCGCGCCTGGTGCTCGGTGCGCACTGGCGCACGGCGACTCCCGAGCAGCGCAAGCACTTCGTCGATGCCTTCTATCACTCGCTGCTCACGAACTACGGCAGCGCGCTGGTCGACTTCACCGCCGACCGGCTCAAGATCTTCCCCACCAAGGCCGATGCCGACGCGACCCGGGCCACCGTGCGCACCGAGGTCAAGCGCGCCAACGGCGATCGCGTCGCCGTCAACTATTACCTGCACAAGACCCCGCAGGGCTGGAAGGCGTGGGACGTGGTAATCGACGGCATCAGCTACGTGAACAGTTACCGCACGGACTTTGGCGAACAGATCGAGGCACAGGGGATCGACTCGGTCATCAAGCGTCTTGAGGCGGGCGAGAAGCCCGGAGCGATCGGTAAGCAGACCGGCGGCAAGAGCGGATGAACACCGCCGCGCCCGAGGCGCGCCTTCGGAACGACGCCGGCGGGACGTTCGAGCTGGTGGCGTCGGCGAATGGGCCCTTCGCCGCCCGGGGGCCGCTGACGTTTGCAACCGCGCGCGCGGCGAGGGAGCAGGGCCTGCGGTCCCTCGCCAGCGCGGCCGGGCGTGAGCTCGAGGTCGATTGCGCCGGCATCACCGCCTCCGACAGCGCCGGTCTCGCGGTGCTACTGGACTGGCTGGGCACCATGAAGCGTGCCGGCCGCGCGCTGCGTTACACGCACCTGCCGGAGGGTCTTCTGGCGCTGGGCCGCATCAGTGAAGTCGAGGAGCTGCTCGAGCGCGGCGTGTAGGTGCCCGCGCGGCCGGCGGCGCCCTGATCAGTGCGGCGGCGGGGCCTGGGGCGGCGGGGATGCGCCTTCGGGCATCTGCTGGTCCTCCCCCGATTCCTCGAGAAGTTTCTGCTCCAGCTGCTCCTCGTTCGCTGACTGCCCGCCGTTCACCTTGAAGTCGCGGTGCTGCAGATAGACGTTGCGCAGGAAGGCGTACGGATCGTAGGCGCTGTCGAGGGCGCCCTGCGCGTCGAGGAAGCGCGCGCGGGTGTCGACCTTGCGTAACAGCAACAGCCCGTACCGCCAGTACACATTGTGCAGGTACTGGCGCGGGTCGGTGTAGGTGTCGACCGCCTTGCCGACGGTGTCCCGCACGTCGGACGGCCCGTGGAACGGGATGACGAAGTAGGGTCCGGAGCGCACCCCCCACTTGCCCAGGGTTTGCCCGAAATCACGGTCATTCTTCTCCAGGCCGATGGCGGTGGCCGGATCCATCAGGCCGCCGATGCCGATGGTGGTGTTGAGCAGCAGCCGTCCGGTGTCCGACAGGAAGGGCCTGAATTGCCCCTGCAGCAGGTCGTTGACCATGACTGTGGGGTATTCGAGGTTGTCGAAGAAATTGGTCACGCCCCGCTGCACGAAATGCGGAGTTACTTTGCGGTAGCCGCGCGCCACCGGTTGGGCGATCGCCCGATCGAACTTGTCGTTGAAGCGATAGGTGGCGCGGTTCATGCGCTCCCAGGGGTCGCGCGGGTCGCGCTTGCCGGGCGGCAGTGCGGCGCACCCGAGCAGCAGCAGCAGACCGAGCGATAACAGTGGCAGTCGGATTGTCGATGGCATAGGGGGTGCGGGACGCAAACGAGGCGCGCATTGTAGCAGCCGCGCGCGGCGATTCCCGCGCGCAGTGCCCTGAAAGGGAGGTGGGAAATGCGACGCGCTCAGGTCAGCGCCCGCCGCCGCGCCGCTGGCCGGTCTGCTGACCCTGACCGTCGCTGTTGTCGGTCAGTCGGCGCTTGCGGGTGCTCGCGAGGTAGTCGCGCACCTCATCGAGGCGGGCCCGGTAGCGCTGACGCTGTATCGGGCTGATGTTGGGAGAGGCGAGCGCCAGTTGCAGCTGCTGCGCCGCAAGCACGAGGTCCCCGCCCGCGATCTGGTATTCGCCCATGTAGAAATAGGCGTCGCCGGCATCGCCCGCGGCGCTGGCGGCGAGGGCCGTGAGCCGGATCTGGTCCGGCGTGGGCGGCACGTTGTTGAACAGGTCGAGCAGCATGTTGTGCGCGTCCGCGGGCCGGCCCGCGGACATGAGTGTCTCCGCGTAGCGCACCGTCAGCGGCACGTTGCGCGGAAAGAGTTCCTCGCCGTGCTGGAAGGTCGCCAGTGCGTGGTCGAAATGTCCGGCCTTGGCCTGCGCCTGGCCAAGGGCCACGTGCAGCAGGGTGAGACCCTCGTGTTGCTGCACGAGTGGCGTGAGGATGCGGGTCGCCTCATCGGCCCGATTACTGCTCATCAGCGCCAGCGCCTCACCGTAGCGGTTGCCGAGGGTGGCGTGGCCGTGCGCGAGTTTCTGGGCGTAAGCCTGCGCGAGGTCCACATCGCCGGTCGCGGTCAGCACGCGCACCCGCTCGCGGATGAGCTCGTAGCCCTGTGAGTCCTTGCCCTTGCGCGCGGGAAACTGCGCCGCACGTGCGCGCTGCTCGGCGATGCGGTCCGTGGTCACGGGGTGATCGATCAGCATCGCGGGTATGTAGGTCGCTGCGAGCCCTTCGTGGCGGCTCATGGTCTCAAACATCTGGCCCATCCCATAGGGATCGAAGCCGGCGCCGGCGAGGAAGCCGATGCCGACGCGGTCGGCTTCCGATTCGTTGTCGCGCGTGAAGTTGATCTGATGCTGAACGGCGAGACCCTGAGTGGCGGCGATGCCGCCTTCCATCGCCTGCCCGCCGCCGAGCGCCCCGAGCAGGATCGCACCGAGAAGCGCGGCCGCGGTGGTCAGGCTCTGCTTCGACTGGTCGTTGATCATGCGCGCGATGTGGTGCTGCGTGACGTGCGCAGTCTCGTGCGCCATGACGCCCGCGAGCTCCGATTCGGTCGAGCTGGCGAGCACCAGCCCGGCGTTGATGAACACGAAGCCCCCCGGCACGGCGAACGCGTTGATGGTCGGTTCCTTGATCACGAAGTACTGAAAGCCCCGGCCCCCTTCGGCGCTCTGCGCGGCGAGCCGCGTGCCCAGGCCATTCGCATATTCGCTGATCTCCGGGTCCTCGATGAGCGCGTTCTGGTCGCGCAGCTCCTTGGTCACCATGGCTCCCAGACGGTATTCATCGCTCCGCGACAGTAGCGCAGCCGCGGGGCTGCCCATGTCGGGCAGGTCCGAGCCCGCCACCGGGGCGCTCAGGTTGAGCGGCGTCGATGGGGGCTCGTCCGCGAACGCCACGGTGGCAACGGTGATGAGGGCGCCCACGAGGGCCGACAGGAGACGGCGCATGATCGGAGTTTGACCGCCGCGGACGGTCATGAGTTTCCCCACGTTTACAGACGCTTACAAGGGCGGCCTGCGGGCCGCATTCCAGCGTACACCTAGAGGATGTCCGAGGCGAAGTCGGCGAGCCGCGAGCGCTCCCCGCGCACCAGCGTGATATGTCCGGAATGTGCCCAGCCGCGGAAGCGAATCACGGCATACGTGAGACCCGAGGTCATCTCCGTAAGGTAGGGCGTATCGATCTGGGCGATGTTGCCCAGGCAGGCAAGCTTGGTGCCCGGACCGGCGCGGGTGATCAGCGCCTTCATCTGCTTGGGGGTGAGGTTCTGGGCTTCATCCAGGATCAGGAAGCGGTTGAGGAAGGTGCGCCCGCGCATGAAGTTGAGCGAGCGGATCTTGATCCGGTTGCGCAACAGGTCGTTGGTGGCCGCACGGCCCCAGTTGCCCCCCTCCTGCGAGCCGGTGAGCACCTCGAGATTGTCCATGAGCGCGCCCATCCAGGGCTCCATCTTCTCCTCCTCGGTGCCGGGCAGGAACCCGATGTCTTCGCCGAGTGGAATCGTCACGCGCGTCATGATGATTTCCACGAAGCGGTTGGTTTCCAGCGTCTGCATGAGGCCGGCGGCGAGCGCCAGCAGGGTCTTGCCGGTACCGGCAGGCCCCAGCACCGTGACGAAGTCGATTTCCGGATCCATCAGCAGATTCAGCGCGAAGTTCTGCTCGCGGTTGCGCGCCGTGACGCCCCAGACGTTGTGGCGCTCGTTGCGATGGTCGCGCATCAGCTCGATGGTGGCGGTATCGCCGCTCATCTTGCGCACGATGCCCTCGATGCCTTCCGGGATGTCCTCGAACACCCCCTGGTTCGGCTGCCAGTCGCGCACCGCGGGGCCGGTGATCTCATAGAAGGTGCGGTCGGCCTCCTTCCACGAGCGCATGTCCTTGCCGTGCCGCTCCCAGAAGTCCGTCGGCAGCGCCGTCATGCCGCTGTAGAGGACGTCGGCATCCTCGAGGGTCTTGTCGCTGTAGTAGTCCTCGGCGTGCACACCGAGCACTGCCGCCTTGATGCGCAGATTGATGTCCTTGGACACCAGGATGACGCGCGCGTCCTTTTGTTCGTTTTGCAGCGCGAGCGTCTGTGCCAGGATTATGTTGTCGCCGCCGTGCTCGGGAAGGC
>CATPBQ010000278.1 GCA_955652795.1 uncultured Steroidobacteraceae bacterium
GATGTACGGTACGAAGGCGTGGCTGCGCGCGGTGCGCGCCGCGATCTTGGCATCACGGCCGCTGGGACGGCGGGATCGCCCGGGATTACCTGGCTGCTGCGGCTCGTCCATAGGAGTGTCCTGCGGGGGCTCTGCCCCATTATGGTCACGCGCCACCGCCGGAAGTGATCGATTTGCGGCATGAACTTCTCCGGCAGCGCCAACTCGTGTGCATCAGGTCTCCTTGGCGCTAGGATGGCCCCATGGCCGAAGCCGACATCGCCGCCGCACTGCGAAAGTTCCTGCCTGAGGACTGCGTACTGTCCCGGGAAGAGGAGCGCCGCCCTTACGAGTGCGACGCACTGACGGCGTTCCGGCAACTCCCGGGCCTCGTGGTGCTGCCACACACCGAGCAACAGCTGCTCGAGGTGCTCCTGACCTGCAGCCGGCTCGGGGTTCCGGTGGTCGCGCGCGGCGCGGGCACCGGCTTGTCCGGGGGCTCGACGCCGCACGCACAGGGCGTGCTGCTGTCGTGCGCGCGGCTGAACCGCATCCTGGAAATCGATCCGCACGCTCGCATCGCACGGCTTGAGCCTGGAGTGCCCAACCTACGGGTGTCGGAAGCGGCTGCGGAGCATGGCCTGTATTACGCGCCCGACCCCTCCTCCCAGGTCGCCTGCTCCATCGGCGGCAACGTGGCGGAAAACTCCGGCGGTGTTCACTGCCTCAAGTACGGCCTGACGGTGCACAACGTGCTCGGCGTGCGCGGCTACACCATGGAAGGCGACCTGCTCGAGTTGGGCGGCCGTGCGCCGGACGGTCCGGGCCTGGACCTGCTGGCGCTCACCATCGGGTCCGAGGGCCTGCTGATGATTGTCACCGAGGTGACCGTGAAGCTGATCCCCCGGCCGCCCTGCGCCCAGCTGGTCATGGCCTCGTTCGCGGATGTCCACAGCGCCGGCACCGCGGTCGCCGCGGTGATCGCCACCGGCATCATTCCGGCGGCGCTTGAAATGATGGACCGCCAGGCGACCGCGGCGGTCGAGCCCTTCGCGCGCGCCGGGTATGACCTCACCGCGGCCGCGATTCTCCTGGTCGAGTCGGATGGCACGCCCGAGGAAGTCGCCGACCAGGTGCGGGAAATCGTGCACGTGCTGCGCACGGCCGGCGCCAGCACGCTGCGGGTGTCGGGCTCGGAAGCGGAGCGCCTGCGCTGGTGGTCCGGACGCAAGAACGCCTTCCCCGCCGCCGGGCGCCTGTCGCCCGACTACTACTGCATGGACGGCACGATTCCGCGCAGGCATGTTGGCGAGGTGCTGCAAGCGATCGAGCGGATGGAGACCCGCTACGCACTGCGCTGTATGAACGTGTTTCACGCCGGCGATGGCAACCTGCATCCGGTGATCCTGTTCGACGCCAATGACCACGACTCATGGGAGCGGGCCGAGCGCTTCGGCGCGGAGATCCTCGAGCTGTGCGTGCAGCTCGGCGGGACCATTACCGGCGAGCACGGGGTCGGTGTCGAGAAACTCAACTCCATGTGCGTGCAATTCTCCCCCGCGGAGCGCGCAGCCTTTGCCGCCGTGAAGGAGGCGTTTGACCCGGCGGGCCTGCTCAATCCGGGCAAGGTGATTCCAACGCTCGCGCGCTGCGCGGAGTACGGCAGGATGCGCGTGCACCACGGCGCGCTGCCGCACGCGGATCTGCCACGCTTCTAGAACGACGATGGCCGCGACCGCCGACGCCGTCCTGGCTGAGTTGCGTGAGCGGGTCAGTGCCGCGCACCGCACGCGCCAGGGGCTGCGCTTGAGGGGCTCGGGCACCAAGGACTTCTACGGCGAGAGTCTCACGGGGGAGGTGCTCGAGCTGCGCACTCACCAGGGCATCGTCGACTACGAGCCCTCGGAGCTGGTCATCACGGCTCGCTGCGGCACGCCCTTATCCGAGATCGAGGCTGCGCTCGCTGCACACGGCCAGTTTCTCGCCTTCGAGCCGCCGGCGTTTGGCGCTGACCCCAGCATCGGCGGCGTGATCGCCGCCGGCCTGTCGGGACCGCGGCGCGTGTACGCGGGCGCGGCGCGCGATTTCGTGTTGGGAACGAGACTCCTGAGCGGGGATGGCGAGATGCTGCGCTTTGGCGGGCAGGTGATGAAGAACGTCGCCGGCTTCGACGTCTCGCGGCTGCTGTGCGGCTCGCTCGGCATCCTGGGGATCATCACCGAGGTCTCGCTCAAGGTGCTGCCCCGGCCCCGCGCCGAGGAAACACTGCGGCTCGAGTTGCCGGCCGCGGCGGCGGTGGAATCCTTCAATCGCTGGTCGGCCCTCGGCGTGCCGATCTCGGGCGGCGCCTGGTGGCAAGGCAGCGCCTGGGTGCGGCTCTCCGGAGCACCGCCGGCGGTACGCTCCGCGCGCGAGCGCATCGGCGGCGAAGCCCTCGACGCGGCCAGCGCACAAGCCTGGTGGGCCGCGTTGCGGCACTGCCAGCTACCCCTCTTCGACAGCCGCGTGATCTGGCGCCTGTCGGTTCCCGGCGCAGCCCCGCCGCTCACTCTACCCGGTGAGCCCCTGATCGACTGGGGCGGCGCGCTTCGCTGGTATGCGGACCCACCGGATGATGTCGATGTGCGCACCCTGGCCTGCGCGGCAGGCGGCACGGCGCTGTGCTGGCGGGGTCCCGCGCCCGCTGGACGCTTTCACCCGTTGCCACCGGCGCTCGCCCGGCTCCACCGCCGGTTGAAGGAGCGTTTCGACCCGCACGGCATTTTCAACCCGGGGCGTCTGCTCGCCGGGGTTTAAACGCTCCCCGCCGCCAACGTCCGAAGCCGGACTCAGCGCCCATAGTGCGCCACCAACGTTGCCTTCCCCAGAGAACAGGCATGTTGGCGCGCTATAGTATGCAATGCTCGAACAGCACGTCGTTGTCTCAAGGAGCTCGCAATGCGAATCAGCGCCCGGAACCATTTTACTGGCAAGGTGACGCATATGGTGGAGGGTCCGGTCAGCACCGAGCTCACGATCGAGATCGCGCCGAGGATCGAGATCGTCTCCGTCATTACCACCCACTCCGCCCGCCATTTGGGGCTGAAAGTGGGGGCAGCGGCACATGCCCTGATCAAGGCCGACAGCGTGCTCGTCGCTGTCGATTGAGGTGGGCGCGAGTCACAGACTCACAGGTTGATCGTCCCCCGACCAAGCTCGATGACGTCGCCGCTCACGAAGATCTGGCGCTCTGCGTCCACGCGCAGCCGCAGCGCCGATGGCCGGCCGGCGTACTCGCCTTGGGAGATTTCAAACTCGCAGGGCAGCGTGCGGCCCATCGCGAGATACCAGCCGCCCAGGTTCGCCGTCGCCGACCCCGTCGCCGGATCCTCCCGCGCGGAACCGCCATGCGGGAAGAAAAACCGGGCCAGGAGCCCGGCGCCGGACGGCGCAAATACATACGCCATGCTATGACCGTCGAGGCTTGCGAGCTGCGCGAGCAGTTCGGCGCGCACCCGCACGCGCCGCACCGCCGCCTCGCTGTTCAGTGGCACGACGAGCTGCTCCATGCCCACGTTCACCCACAGCGGCCGCTCGCCGATGTCGCGCTCGTCGAGTCCCAGGATTGCCGCCAGCGTCAGGCGTGGCTCCTGCACTTCGCGCCAGCCCGACGCATTGGCCTGCAGGGTCCAGCGGTCACCGGCGGCACGCACCGGAATGATCCCCGCGGGTATTTCCAGGGTAAGCCGGTCTCCCCCCAGGCCGAGCGCGCGGCACACGTGCGCCGTGCCGAGCGTCGGGTGCCCGGCGAAGGGCAGTTCGTAGCTGGGCGTGAAAATCCTCACCCGCGCGCTGGCGCGTTCGGAGGGCAGGATGAAGGTGGTCTCCGACAGATTGAACTGCAGCGCCAGCGCCTGCATTCTTGCGGCATCGAGGGTCTGCGCCTGCTCGAAGACGCACAGGGGATTGCCGCTCAGGGGGGCGCGTCCCTGCGTGAACACGTTCACGATACGATAGGCGTACGCACTCATTGCGGGGCGAATTCTATCTCACACCGACGCGATCACAGCCATGACGACCGAGTTGCTGTTCCGGGACGACGCCTATCTCAAGACCGCCACCGCGCGGGTACTCGCCGCCGGTGAGCGCGGCATCGAGCTCGACCGGACTGTGTTCTATCCGCAGGGCGGCGGGCAGGCGGGTGACAGCGGCACGCTGCTGCGGGCCAGCGGCGAACCTTTAGCTATCACCGATACCCGCAAGGCAGATGCACCCGATCGCGTCCTGCACATTGTGGCGCCGGGCAGCTCCCTGCCGCAGCCTGGCGAAGCGGTCGCGCTGCAGATCGACTGGCTGCGGCGCTACCAACTGATGCGTCTGCACACGGCATTGCACCTGCTGTCGTGCGTGATCGTGGCGCCGGTCACGGGCGGCAACATCGTTGCCGACAAGGCGCGCCTGGATTTCGACATCGAGTTCAGTCTGCTCAACGCCGCGCGGATCGAGAGCGAGACCAACGCGCTGATCGCCTCGGGCGTCGCCACCGAAAGCGTGTGGATCACCGACGCGGAGCTCGACGCCCAACCGGAGCTCGTCAAGACCATGAGCGTGCAGCCGCCGCGCGGCGTCGGTCGGGTGCGGCTGCTCAAGATTCCGGGAATCGATCTGCAGCCGTGCGGCGGCACGCATGTTGCCAACATCGCCGAGATCGGCGCGATCCGCGTGTTGCGGATCCGCAGCGAGGGCAAGCACAACAAGCGCGTGGAGATCGCGCTCACTGGTAACGGCTGACCTCAAGGCCGTTGCCGACCGCTAACAGCACCGAGCTCATATCGGCGGCCGCGCGCACCCGCTGCCGATAGGCGCGCGCGTCGGCCCGTGCGCTCTCAGGCTGCAGCATGTTGTCGGCGACGATGATCGCACCCTGCGCCAGCTTCGGATGCAGCAGCTCGAACACCGGCACGTACAGATTCTTCCACAGGTCGATCAGCACGAAATCGAATGGTCCCGCGAGCTGCCCGAGCGATGTGAGCGCATCGCCGACGCGAAACTCGACGTACTGCGCGAGCCCGGCGCGCGCCAGTTGCGCGAGCGCATACTCGGTCTTGGCGGCGTGCAGCTCCAGCGAGACGACCTTGCCGCCGACCGCCCGCGCCGCTTCCGCGAGCCAGGTCGTGGAGTAGCCGTACGAGCTGCCCACTTCCAGGATCCGGCGGGCCTCCCCTTCCTTGACCAGCAGATTCATCAGCGTGCCGGCTGCGCGCCCCACGGGCAGCAGCATCTCATCGCGCCGCCGCCTACTTTCCTCGGCGGACAGCGTGCTCCCGAGCTTCTCCTCACGCTGCGCCCGTGCCTCGTACTCCTCGAGTACCGCCCACACCGCCTGGTCCATCGATCCCGGATCCCGCATGCTCACTCCTTATCGTCACGCCGCGCCGGAGAAATACTCCTGCAACGAGGCGACCCCCAGCCGCTTCGCTTCGAACAGGCTCTCGAGATGTTCGCGCGAGTTGACCAGCCCGCGCGCGCGCAGGACGCCTTGCTCGTCGAGCAGCGCGGCGAACGGCAGGCGGCCGACCTGGTACGCCAGCCCCAGGGCCGCCGACACCACGTAGGGGATGCCCTCGAGCCCCTGGCTGCGCACGAACTGACGCTGCTCGAGGGTATCGCCGTCGCTCGCCAGGATCACGTCCATCCAGGCGCGCTCATCCTTGCGGCTGGACTTGACCGCCGGCAGCAGGGACTTGCACACCGGGCAGGTCGGGGACACAAACAGCAGCAGCGTGCTGCGGCCGTCCGCGCGTGCGGCACCAACCTGGTGCGCATGCCCCTCGAGATCGGCCACTTGCAGGACCGGCGCCGGCTCACCGACCGCAGGGCCGCGATTGAGCATGAGCGCACCGGCCGGCGCAATGCGCTCGTGCAGCACGCCCAGTTGCCGCACCAGCGCCAGTACTACGCCCGACAACACCAGCACCAGAATCCACAGTACGCCATTGGAGACCGCCAGCGCCGTCATCACGAGCCTCGCAACAGGGCGGTACGCGGTGCGACCTGGGCGAGCAGGCGGTCGAGGCTCATATATAAGAGTGCGGCGACTGCGGTCCCCGCCCCGATGGTGACCGCGTCAGCCGCCGCCATCGGCCGCTCGATCCAGGGCAGCAGCATCGCCCCGAGCAACCCCGCCAGCAGCAGATTGCGCCACACCATCCAGGCGGCGATCGGTCGTCGCTCGTGCGGGCCGCCGCAGCCGCAGGCCAGATCGCGACGGCCGCGCTGCAGATTGATGGCGATCGCAGCAGCGTATGCCACCAGCAGCGCCGCCCCGGCAGCGCTCGCGCCGGCACGCGAGCGGCGAGCGAGCAGCCCGATGCCCACCGTCAGCTCGAGCGCCGGCACCAGCCATGACAAGCGCGCAACACCACCCGGCAGTAAGCGGTACGCGCGAAACACCTCGGCGAAGCGTTGCAGACTGCGCAGCTTGTTAAGCGCCGCGCTCGCAAACAACAGCGCGAACGCTCCAGCGAGCATCGCGCCAATGGCTGGGTCGATCATGGTGCGCACATCATAAACCACTCACCCGTGTAGTATCGCCGCACACCGCGCCCGACGGGTTCGCCTCATGAACGCCTTGCATCTGCCGAACGCTGAATTCCGCTCCCTGGCCGCACGCGTGACGGACATCGCCGCGGACCTGCTCGCCGGGCTCGACGACATGCGAGCTTTCCCACCGGTGAGCGGTGAGCAGGTGGCCCGGGCGTTCGAGGCGCCGCTGCCGGAGGAGGGTCTGCGGGCTCGCGCGCTCGACGCCCTGGGCGAAGTGATCGCCCTGTCGCGCGCGCCGACACCACGCTTCTACGGCTACGTGCTCGGCTCGGGTGAGCCGGTGGCCGCGCTCGCGGATCTGCTGGCCAGCATCCTGAATCAGAACGTGACGGCCTGGCGCTCGGCGCCGGCGGCCGTGACCATCGAGCGGCAGATCGTGCGCGGCCTCGCGGGCGCCCTCGGCTGCGAGGGTTTCAGCGGCAGCCTGTGCGGCGGCGGCTCCATGGCCAACCTGATGGGGCTCGCCATGGCGCGCGAGGCGCAGCTGCCCGCCAACGAAACCGGCGCGCAGCCCGGCGTGGTGTACGCCTCGAGCGAAGTGCACATGTCGATCCCCAAGGCGATGGCGCTGCTCGGACTGGGGCGCGAGAACCTGCGGCTGATCGGCGCGGATGGGCGCTATCGCTTGGACCCGCAAGCGCTGCGCACGGCCATCGCCGCGGACCGCTCCGCGGGACGCCGGCCTCTGGCGGTAGTCGCCACCAGCGGTACCGTCAACACGGGAGCGATCGATCCGCTGTCCGACATCGCCGCGGTGTGCCGCGAACAGCAGCTGTGGCTGCATGTGGACGGCGCGTACGGCGCGCTGGCCGCGCTCGCCATTCCCGAACAATTTACGGGCTTGAGTGCTGCGGACTCCCTGTCACTCGATCCTCACAAATGGCTCTACCAGCCGCTCGACTGCGGCATGCTGCTGTTCAGGAGCGCGCATGCTGCGCGCACCGCGTTCTGCTTCACCGGCGACTATGCGAAGTCGCTCGCACAGGACCCGCTGGAGGCCTTCGCGTTCTTCGACGAGTCGCTGGAACTGTCACGCCGCTTCCGGGCGCTGAAGTTATGGTTGTCGCTGCGCTACCACGGGCTTGCGGCGTTTCGCAGCGCGATCCGCACCGACCTGCGACATGCGAAGCGTCTCGCCGAGCTGATCTGCGGCACGCAAGCGCTCGAACTGCTCGCGCCGGTGGAGCTCAGCGCCGTGTGCTTTCGCTACCGGCAGGGCGAGCCGGGTCCGGCAGGTGATCAGTTGAACGCAGCGATCCTCAAGCGCGTCATCGAGCGCGGACGGGTGTACCTGTCCAACGCGACGCTCGGGGGACGATTCGCGCTGCGTGCGTGCTTCGTCAATCACCGCACCACGGACCAGGATGTCAGGGAAATCGTGCCCGAGGTACTGCACGCGGCGCGCGAAGTGCTCAGCGGCCGCAGTTAACGCAGATCCTCCTCCCAGAACTCCTGCGACCGTCGCGTCGCATCCGTGCCGCGCGCCTGCTCGAGTTTGCGTTATTCGACGCGGCGGATCTTCCCGGAGATGGTCTTGGGCAGCGCCGCGAATTCGAGCCGCCGGATGCGCTTGTAGGGCGAGACGCGCTCGCGCACGTGCCGCAGGATCGCGCGGGCGGTGTCGGCGTCCGGGCTGCAGTGCGCTGCCAGCACCACGAACGCTTTCGGCACCGACAGGCGCAGCGGGTCGGGGCTCGGCACGACCGCGGCTTCGGCCACCGCAGGATGCTCGATCAGCACACTCTCGAGCTCGAAGGGGCTGATGCGGTAATCGGAGGATTTGAAGACATCGTCCATGCGACCGACGTAGGTCAGGTAGCCTTGCGCATCGCGCGAGGCCACATCCCCGCTGTGGTAGTAGCCGTCGCCCATGGCGCTGGCATTGCGGGCGGGATCATCCAGATATCCCTGCATGAGCCCGAGTGGCCGCTGCGCCAGGTCGATGCAGATCTCGCCCTCCTCGCTTACACGCCCATCCGCGCCGAGTAGCACGATCGGATATCCGGGCAGCGGCCGCCCCATCGAGCCGGGTTTGACCGGCTGCCCCGGCGGGTTGCCGACTTGCGCGGTGGTCTCGGTCTGACCGAAACCGTCGCGGATGGTGAGACCCCAGGCATCGCGCACCTGTCCGATGACCTCGGGGTTGAGCGGTTCGCCGGCGCTCGCGAGTTCGCGCAGCGACACGCGCCAGGCGCGCAAGTCGTTCTGGATGAGCATCCGCCACACCGTCGGTGGTGCGCACAAGCTCGTCACGCGACAACGCACCAGCTGCTCAAGCAGTGCCCGGGCGTCGAAGCGCTCGTACTGATACGCCACTATGGTCGCCTGCGCATTCCAGGGCGCAAAGAAGCTCGACCAGGCGTGCTTCGCCCAGCCCGGTGAGCTCAGATTCAGATGCACGTCCCCGGGCTTCAGTCCCAGCCAGTACATGGTCGACAGATGCCCGACCGGATAGCTCACGTGCGTATGCGCGACGAGCTTCGGCCGTGCGGTGGTGCCGGAGGTGAAGTACAGCAGCAGCAGATCCTCGGCACGCGTCGGCGCTTGCGCAGCGAACGGCGCGACCGCGGCGCGCGAGCGATCGTACGCCACCCAGCCTTCCACGCCCGCTCCCACGGCGATCCGCAGCGGCGCACCCGGCAATCCGGCGAAGCGCCCCGCAAGGCCCGCATCGGTCACGATCGCCTTCACCTGGCCGCGCTCGAGACGATCGCGCAGATCCTCGCGCTCCAGCAGCGTCGTGGCCGGGATCATGACCGCGCCGAGCCTGATGGCCGCGAGCATGGTTTCCCAAAGCGGCACGCAGTTCGGCAGCATGATGAGCAGGCGATCCCCCGCGCGCAGGCCCTCGGAGGCGAAGAGGTTCGCGACCTGCGCCGAGCGTTGCGCCAGCTCGGAGAATGCCAGCGATTGATCGCCGCCCTCATCATCGACGACGCGCAGTGCGGCGGTGCCGTTGTTGGCGGCGACCACATCGAAGTAGTCGCGCACCCAGTTGAATTCCTCAAAAACCGGCCAGCGAAACTCCCGCTGCGCGCCCCTCCAGTCCTCCCTGCAGCGCAGCAGCTGATCCCGCACCTCGATAAACCGGCCGCTGGTGCTCATGACGGCGCCCTCACCCGTGCCGCGTCAGCTTAACATCGCCACCGAGCGCACCTGCGCGAGCTGAGCGCACCCGGGTTCGTCTGGTGCCCGCAACGGCACAAATATTCTTGTGATTTAATAATGGCTTGCGAACGTAAATGCACGGAGGATCTGCGCCATGAATGCCGCCCGTCTCGAAGCGTTCACCGATGGCGTGGTCGCCATCATCATCACCATCATGGTGCTGGAGATCAGGGTCCCGCGCGGCAGCGATCTCGGGGCGCTGCAGGCGGATCTGCCGGTGCTCTCGGCTTACGTCTTGAGCTACGTGAACGTCGGAATTTTCTGGAACAACCACCACCACATGCTGCACATCACCGAGCGCGTCAACGGCAAGGTGCTGTGGGCCAACCTGGCGCTGTTGTTCTGGCTGTCGCTGGTGCCGTTCGTGATCCGCTGGATAGACGAAACGGGATTCACTGCCCTGCCGACGGCCGCCTATGGCATCGTGTTGCTGTGCGCTGCGGTGAGTTATCAGATACTGCAACGGCAGCTCATCGCCTATAACGGCCGCGACTCGCGCCTGGCCATGGCGCTCGGTGATGACTTCAAGGGCAAGCTGTCCCTCATCCTGTACCTCGCCGCCATTGTGCTGGCGTTCGTGCGACCGTGGATCGCGATCACGCTGTATGTGGCGGTGGCGCTGCTGTGGCTCGTGCCGGACACGCGCATCGAGTCACTCGTGAGGAAGTAACACCATGCTCGAACGCATTGAAACACGTGCCGCCGAAATCGGCGGCGGGCTCATCATCGCGCGTGCTCTGCCCAACCGGCGGCGCCGCATGGTCGGCGCCTGGTGCTTCCTCGATCACGCCGGGCCGATGGAATTCGCACGCGGTGGTGGCATGGGCGTCGGACCGCATCCGCACATCGGGCTGCAGACGTTCACCTGGATGATCGAGGGCGCGGTGATTCACCGTGACAGCCTCGGCAATGAGCAGCGGATCACGCCCGGCCAGGTCAACCTCATGACGGCGGGCCGCGGGATTGCCCATGCCGAGGATTCTGACTCCGCCGCTGGCGGCCGCCTGCATGCCGTTCAGTTGTGGATCGCGCTGCCCGATGCAGAGCGCCACCGCGCGCCGGCCTTTCGGAACTATCCGGACCTGCCCCTCGTCGAGCTCGGCGGCTTCAGCGTGCGGGTGCTGGCAGGCAGCGCCTTCGGTCACACCTCCCCCGCCGAGGTCTATTCACCGCTCGTGGGCCTGGATCTGGCTGCCGCCGGCCCTGCCAGCATCAGTGTGCCGCTGACGGCCTCGTTTGAGCACGCCGCCCTGGTGCTGAGCGGAGCCGCGAGCGTCGAAGGTGAAGAGCTGACGCCGGGCACGCTGCTCTACCTCGGCAGCGCCCGCGAGCGGGTCGCTCTCGGCTGCGAGGCGGCCGCGCGCATCATGCTGGTGGGTGGCGTGCCATTCGGCGAAGACATCCTGTTGTGGTGGAACTTCGTTGCACGGCACGCGCAGGAGATCGAGCAGGCGGCGCGGGACTGGAATACCGGGCAGCGATTCGGCGCGGTCGACGGCAGTCCCTCCGCGCGTCTGACCGCCCCGGAGGTCGCCGGACTGCACCTGCGCCCGGCCCGTTCCTAACGCGCCGCGTCTACTTGAAAACGACCGTCCGGCCGCCGTTCAGAAATACCCGATGCTCGGTGGCGTAGCGCACCGCCGCCGACAGCGCGCGCCGTTCCGAGTCACGGCCGGCCGCAACCAGCAGCTCGGGCGTGTAGCCGTGGTCGACGCGCTCGACGATCTGCTCGATGATCGGACCCTCGTCGAGATCGTGAGTCACGTAATGGGCGGTGGCACCGATCACCTTGACGCCGCGGTCATAGGCCTGGTGGTAGGGTTTCGCACCCTTGAATCCCGGCAGGAACGAGTGGTGAATGTTGATGGCGTGCCCCCGCAGTCTGCTGCACAGATCGTCTGACAGGATCTGCATGTAGGCGCGAGCACCACCAGCTCGGTGCGCGTCGAATCGATGAGCTCCAGCAGACGCCGCTCCTGGTCGGGTTTGCTGCCCGCAGTGACCGGCAGGTGAAAGAACGGCAGGTCGTGGCGGGTCGCAGTCGGCTGCAGCGTCACGTGGTTCGACACCACCGCCGTGATGTCCATTCTGAGTTCAGCGGTGCGGTGCCGGTAGAGCAGATCCTCCAGGCAGTGATCGAGGTTCGACACCATGATGAGTACCCGGGTGCGGTCGCGGGTGTCGTGGATCCGCCATTCCATCTCCTCAGCGGTGGCGATCGTCTGGAATTCCTGCCGCAGCCGCCCCAGATCGACCCCTTCGCCCGCCACGGCGCAAAACGTGATGCGCACGAGGAAGCGCTGCGAGCTCGTATCGTCGAACTGGTGCATCTCGATGAGCTAGAAGCGCCGGGCAGCCAGGAAGCCCGTGATCGCGGCGGTAGTGCCCATGCGGCTCGGGCAACTCGCGGTCAGCACATACGGATGATCAGTCGCAAACCTCACGCGCCCGCTCCTCGCACCATCTCGGGGTCGCAAGCCTGACAGCGCCTGATGCCGGACTCTGATCCAAATGGGACGGGCTCTGGCGCGTTCGCGTCATGGCCTCACATCATCCGAGCACCAGACCTCGATGAGGTAGAACGAGGCGGAGGCGGCCGGGGCGATGAGCTCGCAGCGCGAGGCCCCCTCGATCAGCAGCGCATCCAGTTTCGCAAGCTCCGCGTCCTGTGCCGCGCAGCGCACGCTGAGGTCCGAGAGCGCGACGATCACGCACGTACCCGAGCGCGGCGTCAGCCGGATCGGCGCGGGCGCAATGTGGCGCTCGAATCTGCAGTCGAACCGGCCTCGCCGCATCATGAGGTTCAGGTCGGTCACCGGCCCGCCGACCGGGTCGGCGAACGCCGGCACATCCCCTGGGAACTGTACTGGCGGCGTGTCGGGCGAGACCCTCACCGCAGCACCTTCATCTATCGACAGCGACAGGCAGCCCTCAAGCACGGCCATGCGACGCTCGATGCCCGCAAAGCGCGAGAAGGGACCCGCGCTATGGATCTCCGCGATACTCACGCGCCACTCGAAATGACCCAGATCACTCCCGGGTGGGTGTGCGACGACCTCGCGCGTCACGCCTCCACCGTTCTTCCAGGGAAGCGCGTGTCGCTCCGCGGCCCGCAGGATCCGGCCGTGGCGCAGGCCGCGCCTCATGCGCGCGCCCTCACGGACCGGGAAATGCC
>CATPBQ010000279.1 GCA_955652795.1 uncultured Steroidobacteraceae bacterium
CCGCAGCATCCTGCGCGGCGAGTACTACGTGCTGGCGCTCACCGCGCTGCTGGGCATCTTCGTGCTGGTGTCCGCCAACAGCCTGCTGACCGTTTACCTCGGGGTGGAGCTGCTGGCCTTGTCGGTGTATGCCATGGTGGCGTTCGACCGCGACTCGGGCATTTCGGCCGAGGCCGCCATGAAATACTTCGTGCTCGGCGCCATCGCCTCCGGGGCGCTGCTGTACGGCATGTCGCTGATCTATGGCCTGACGGGAACACTGGACCTCGGGGAGATCGCCGCGCGGCTGCAGGCGCCGTTCAGTCCGGGTGTGATCCTCGGCCTGGTCTTCATCGTGGTCGCGGTGGCCTTCAAGCTCGGGGCCGTGCCGTTTCACATGTGGCTGCCGGATGTGTACGAGGGCGCGCCCACCAGTGTGACGCTGTTCATCGGCACCGCACCGAAGATCGCCTATTTCGCGCTCACGCTGCGGCTGCTGGGGCAAAGCCTCGCCGCCACCGAGACCCAATGGTCGCAGATGCTGGCCGCGCTTGCGGTCATGACGCTCGTTGTCGGCAACGTGGTCGCGATCGTGCAGACCAGCCTCAAACGCATGCTCGCCTACTCGACCATCGCCAACGTCGGCTTCATCGTGCTGGGGTTTGTGGCCGGCACGCCGGACGGCTACGCGGCGGCGCTCTACTACACCCTGGTGTATGTGCTGGTGGCGCTCGGTTCCTTCGGTGTGATCCTGCTGGCGAGTGCCAAGGGCTTCGAGGCGGATCAGCTCGAGGACTACAAGGGCCTGTACCAGCGCGATCCGCTGCTGGCGCTGGCCATGATGGTGCTGATGTTCTCGACCGCCGGAGTGCCGCCACTGGTCGGCTTCTGGGCGAAGCTGCGGATCTTTCAGGTGCTGTGGGAAACCAACCACCTGTGGCTGGTGGTCATCGCGGCCGCCATGTCGGTGGTGGGTGCATACTACTACCTGCGCGTGATCAAGCTCATGTACTTTGATGAACCGGCGCCGCAGCGGCCGGCGGCGCCAGCTGCGGCGGGCGTACGTCTGGCGCTGGGACTGAATGCCGCGGCGGTGCTGCTACTGGGCGTGTTGCCCGGGCCGCTGCTGGACCTGTGCGCGCGGCTGATCCACTGACCAAGGGCGCGGGAGAGCTCAGATGACACGCAGGTTCCGTCTCACGTCCCCGGGGTGTCTGGCGTTCGTGGGCGCGCTGCTGCTGCTACTGGTCGCGACATACGCGCAGGCCGGGCCGCAATATCGCATCGCCCACGAGGTGCCCCTGCCGGGGGACGAGGGCTGGGACTACCTCACGTTCGAAGCAGGTGGTCATCGCCTCTTCATCGCGCACGGCACGCGTGTACAGGTCGTCGATACCGAGAAGCTGGCGGTGGCGGGCGAGATTGCCGATACCCCGGGCGTGCATGGGATCGCGCTGGCTCCTGACCTCGGCCGCGGCTACATCAGCGCCGGGCGCTCGGGCGTCATCGTCGTGTTTGATCTGAAGACGCTCGCGCGGCTGAAGGAAATCAAGACCACCGGCGAGAACCCCGACGCCATCCTCTACGACGCCGCGAGCCACCGCGTGTTCACGTTCAACGGGCGCGGGCGCAACGCGACCGCCGTCGATGCCAAAACCGACAAAGTCATCGGCACCATCCCGCTGGACGCCAAACCCGAGTTTGCGGTCTCGGACGGCAAGGGCCGCATCTACGTGAACCTCGAGGACAAGAACAGCCTCGCGGTGATCGATCCGCAAAAGCTCAGCGTCACGTCGGTGTGGCCGATCAGCGGTTGCACGGAGCCCTCGGGCCTGGCGCTCGATGCCGCCGGGCAGCATCTGTTCGCGGTGTGTGGCAACAAGGTCATGGCGCTGATCGATGCCGCCTCGGGGCACGTGCTGGGGACCGCACCCATCGGCGCGGGCGTCGACGCGGCGGCTTTCGATCCGGGCAGCGCTCTGGCGTTCGCATCGTGCGACGAGGGCACACTCACGGTGGTGAGGCAGAGCGCCTCCGGTGCTCCGCAGCTCGCGCAGTCAGTGCCGACACGGCGCGGCGCCCGCACCATGGCGCTGGATGTGCGCACCCACCGTATCTATCTGGTGACCGCGGATTTTGGCGCGGCGCCCGCGGCCACACCCGAGCACC
The DNA here is from genome assembly GCA_955652795.1 of uncultured Steroidobacteraceae bacterium. GTDB lineage: Bacteria > Pseudomonadota > Gammaproteobacteria > Steroidobacterales > Steroidobacteraceae > 13-2-20CM-66-19. Next base: position 2,149 of record CATPBQ010000279.1, read on the forward strand.
CGCATCCACGGCCGGCAATCCTGCCGGGCTCCTTCCGGCTGCTGGTGCTCGAACCGCATCAAGAAGCCGATACGACCACCTCGAAGGGGAATTGACCGGACTCGCGCCAGCTCACGACAGGCGCCGTGAGATGGCGATCACCGCGATCAGCACGATCGTGATGTTGAGGATCCACCACGCCACCTGCTTGTGATCGCGCAGCACGCTTCCCGCGCCGCGGGCGGTGTGCGCGCTGGTGCTGCCTTCGCCGGCGACGGTGATACGGCCGCCGAGAGCCTCGCGGATACCATCGTGTGCCACCACCACGTCGAGCTGATCGCTTGCAAAGGCGGCGCTGGACAGCGGTACGAACCAAGAGCCGTCCGCACGTCGCACGGCGAGCTGGCTCTTGCCATCGATGGACACCGTCAGATCAGTCACCGACACGGGTGTCTGATCGGCCGTATGCCGCAGCCGCAGCACGAGCCCCGCGGCTGTGGGGCCGGCTTCCAGGGTCACAAGCGCGGAATGTGCGACCGGCGTCAGCGGCGC
>CATPBQ010000280.1 GCA_955652795.1 uncultured Steroidobacteraceae bacterium
CTTCGTACGTGCCGGTCTGATCCCAGGTGATCATGACGTCCAGCAGATCGCTTTCGATGGACAGGTAACTGATGTCTTCCGCGGCGCGCACCGTGACGCGGCGTGGCAGCTTCGGATACAGCGGGTTGCGCGCCTCGGGCGTGCCGCTACGCAGCAGCGCGATGTTGCGATCGTTCTCGTTCACCTCCACGCTGCCGCTGACCAGCCACACGGTGCGCTTGTCCGTGTCGCCCTGGCTGAACAGCACCCGCCCCGCCGACAAGGTGCGCACGCTCACTTTCTTGGCGAGCGCAGTCAGATTCTCGCGCTTCATCGCATCGAGCGGCGCGAAATTCTTGAGCAATTGAACCGACGCTACCTGCTCTTCGGCCATTTCTGCCTGGTGCCTGGCGTACATGGAGCCACCGCAGCGGTCGCGGCGCTGTGATTGTGGGATGGTAGCACAGGCCTTTGTGCTCGCCGTCAGGTGAGCTCAGGGCCTTGCGCCGCTCTCGATCGACGGCCAGCCCCGGTCGGGTTGGAAACGCTCCCCGTAGCGTGCGGCAAGCTCACTGAGCCGCGCCACCACCACCGGTACGCCGCGCGCACGCGCATAGGTGAGAGGACCGCCGCGGAAGGGTGCAAAGCCGGTGCCGAACAGCACCGCGGCGTCCACGAGATCAGGATCCTCCACCACGCGCTCGCGCAGGCACGCCACGCATTCGTTTACCAGAATGAGGATCAGGCGGTCGATCAGATCCGGCGGCGCCGCGGCGGCGCGTGCCGCGGGTTTGACCGCCTTGCCGTCCTGCCAGACATAGAATCCCGCGCCGCTCTTGCGGCCGAGTTTTTTCGCCGCGAGCAGCTCGCTCAGGCGCGGCACCTCGGCAACCGGGCGGCCGAGTCCGCGTGCGATGATCTCGCCCACGTGCGCGGCGACATCGAGCCCCACGACGTCGGCGAGCTCGATCGGACCGACCGGCATGCCGAAGCTCACCGCCGCTGCGTCGATCACCGTGAGCGCAACGCCTTCCTGGGCTGCAAGCATGGCCTCATGCATGTAGGGCGTGAGCACGCGGTTGACCATGAAGCCGGGGGCGCTGCGGCACGGCAGGGGCAGCTTGTCGATGCGGCGCGCAAAGCCGGTCGCGGCCTGCACCGCGGCCGGGTCGGTGTGCTGCGCGTGCACGATCTCGATCAGAGGCATCTGCGGCACCGGGTTGAAGAAGTGCAGCCCGACGAGGCGCTCGGGGCGGGCGAGCTTCGCCGCCAGGGGCTCCAGCATGAGACTGGAGGTATTGGTCGCCAGCAGGGCCCCGGGCTTCATGCGTGGCTCGAGCTGCGCGTACAGCTGCTGCTTGGCCTCGAGGTTCTCGAAGATGGCCTCGATGACGACGTCGGCCCCGGCCACGCCCCCGCCGGCGACGTCCGCGCTGAGCCGCGCGCGGGCGGCGGCGTTCTTCGCCGGATCGCGTACGCGCTTGTCGAACAGCTCCTGCGCCCGCTTCAGCGCCGGCTGCACGTACTCGATGGCCCGATCCTGCAGCGTGACCGTGAACCCGCGCAGCGCCGACCAGGCCGCGATGTCCCCGCCCATGACGCCGGCGCCCACCACATGCACATGCCTGATGGCGGCTGCGCTCGTGCCGCCTGCGCTCTTCAGGCGATCCTGCAACAGGAATACGCGCACCAGGTTGCGCGAGGTTTCCGTGGTGAACAGGTGCGCGATCGAGCGGGCTTCGGCCTCGAACGCCTGTGTCCCGTGTGCGCCGAACCGCGACCACAGGTCAATGATGGCGTAGGGGGCCGGGTAGTGCTCGCGGGGGGCGCGCCTGGAGACCTTACGCGTGAGCGAACGCCTCACCAGCGGCCGCAGCGGCGCGCTGCTTAGCAGGCGCTCGAGCCACGGCGCCCGGCGCGGCGCGGGTGCCGCGAGCAGCATCTCGCGCGCCGCGCTGCGCAGCTCAGCCTCCGGAACCAGCCGATCGATGAGTCCCAGACGCAGCGCCTTATCGGCGCGCACCGGCTTGCCGCTCAGCATCAGTTCCATGGCCGCGCGAACACCGGCCACACGTACGGTGCGCACCGTTCCTCCGAACCCCGGGTGAATGCCCAGCAGCACCTCCGGCAATCCGAGCGACAGCCGCTCATCGGCGACGCCGACGCGGTAGCGGCAGGCGAGCGCGAGCTCCAATCCCCCGCCCAGGGCGAAGCCGTGAATCGCCGCCACGCTCGGACAAGGCAGCGCTGCGAGGCGATTGAGCACCTGCTGGCCGCGGCGAATGAGCTGGTAGCCGCTGGCGGCGTCGGTGATGCCGGTGAACTCCTTGATATCCGCGCCCGCGACGAAGCCGCTCTTCTTGGCGGAAATCACCACGACCCCGCGCGGCAGATCCTTCTCGAGCGCTGCGAGCAGGGCATCGAGCTCGCTGAGCACGCTGCCCGAGAGCACGTTGGCCGAGCTGCCGGGCTTGTCGATCGTCAGCCAGGCGATACTCTCGGAATCACGCTCCAGCTTCCAGGATCCGGTCGCCATGATGTCAGGCCGCCGAGACCGCGCGCGCCGGGGCGCTGGCGCGGATCTGGAAATCGCACACCAGCGGGCGATGATCCGAGAAGCGCACGTCCGGCACACGGAAGTCCGTGACCTCGATGCCTTCGCTCACCAGGATGAAGTCGAGCTCGATGCGCGGTACGCGCGCTGGAAAGGAGGGCAGTCCTGCAGTATTGGCGCTGCGCAGACCCGCCGCGCGCATGAACAGGTAGATCTCGTGCGTGCCCCAGAAGGTGTTGAAGTCACCCGCCACGATCACCGGCTTCGCCGCCTGCACAATCAGATCGTGCAGCGAGCGCAGCTGGTATTGCCGCTGCCGGAACTTGAGCGACAGGTGCACGAGGAACACGCACACGTCCAACAGCTCCAGCTCGATGATCAGCCGCTTGATCCCGGTATCGAAGTAGTGGAAGCGCTCGCCATGCACGTTCGGCGCGGACAGGAAGGCGTTGCCCTGCTTGCGCACGATGGGCACGAGCTGGTTGATCGAGCCGGCGCCGTACTTGCACTGGAAGGTCGAATAATGGCCGAGCTGTCCGGCGATGTGCTCCGCCTGGTTCAGCATCCCGGTGCGGACCGAGCCGCTGTCCACCTCGACCAGTCCGACGACATCCGGGCGCTCGGAACGGATGAACTCGGTGATGCCGCTCAGCACCTTGCGGTTGCTGCGCAGGTAACCCGCGCCCGGCACCGGCAGGTGAAAGGCGGGGCCGGTGCCGGTGGCGTAGCGGATGTTGTAGACGAGCAGTCGCACTGTCGGGGAAGACCTGGCAGGAGTGTCGCCGCGGGGTCCTCATTCTAGCCCGCGGCGCCGTGGCCTGCGGGGGAGGCGTGGCTAGCGGCCGCGCCGCAGCTGCGTCCGAGCGCAGGGCGGCCTGCAGGGTGCGCGGCGCGCGAGTTTCGCCGCGCGCGCGCTTGTGCGAGACTCCCGCGGGTGTCGCAGAGCAATCCAGTCCGGATCTTCGTCACGCACGCCTGGGAGAACAGCGACGACTATCTGCGGGTATTCGAGTACCTGGAGAGCCAGCGGAATTTCTTCTATCGCAACTACAGCACGCCTGAGCGGCGCCCGCAGGGCGATCAGGAAGCGCTGCGCGAGGATCTGCGCCGGCAGATGACGCCGGCCGAAGCGATCATCGCCCTGTCGAGCCTCTACCCGGCGCATCAGGATCTGCTGACCTTCCAGTTGCTGTACGCCCAGGCGAGCCACAAGCCCGTGATCCTCCTGAAGCCTTTCGGTGCGCCCCAGGAGGCACCCAAGGCGATCCTGGATCTCGCCGACGAGGTCGTGGAGTGGGATGATAGGGCGCTGGTGGACGCGATCCGCCGCCAGGCGCGTCATGAGGAAACGACGCGCTGGGATACGATCGAGTTCAAACTCGACTGAAAACCCTACGCCTCCCCGGCGTACAGCGAGATCACCCGCGGCACACCCTTGCGCAGCCTGACCCGAGCGCCGGCGGAGCCGTTTGCGAGCGCGCCGTCCAGCACCTCGTGCATTGCCAGCGCCGTCTGTTCGCGCGCCATGGCGGCAAACAGCCGCACCACGCTGCAGGCCACGTCGTCGGCTTGCTGGTTCGACATCTTGCGTACCGTCGCGCGCACCGCGTCCTCGCCGCGCAGCGGGCGCTCGCGCGTGAGCGCATCGTGGCAGGCGCGAAACTCCGCGCGCAGCGCATCAGGAAGCTCCTCGGCGTTCACGAGCGCGAGATGATTGCGATAGGCGTCGGTGAGACGCTCCTTAATAGGGCCCGAGCGCGCGAGCGACAGCGCGGCGCCCTCAAGCTGTTCCCAAGCAGTGCTCATCACTACCTCGGTGTGAGACGCCTCTTCCGCATCGGGGTTCGTCAGGACGGAGCCTGCGCGGGGGCGGCGTCGGTTAGTTCTTGTTGTGGTCGGTGGGGTTGGAATCCAAGCTCGCTCAAGCGGCTGCACGCGAAATATAGCTCAGACTCTAGAAAAAAAATACGCCGCACACGCTTGGCCGCGCGAGGATCGCGGGTCGGTCCATCGGAGAGGGATCATCTCCAGTACTACGTCAACTCGCACCTGTAACTTGGTGAGTTACAAGCATTTAATACCAAGAGTCGGCGTGCGGGCGCTTCCAGGGGCGTCTAATTTGACCAGCAGTACTGTGTGGCGTCGGCACCGCCGGAATCCACCGCGAACTGCCTTCCCGTGGAATCCACGGAAAAGGAGGCGCACTGGGCGTCCGTGGTCTGACTCTGCCCGGCGACCGGGGTCGCGGTAATGTAGTACGAGGGGGCCGCCGGGGCATTGGCATTGGGGTCGCAGTTCGCCGCCGGGCTGCAGACGGTGAGTGAGTAGTAGCCACCGCCGACCACGGCCGGCAAGGCGGCATAACCCAGGTTGGTCGGGGTCGCTGCATCTGAATAAGTCGCACCGTTGGTGCTGAAGAAGCGCTCCTCGCGTCCGGCCAGGTCCAGTACCGCGGTGCGTGCCTCGGTGCGGCGGGACTGGCGGACGTAGAGCATGTAAGAGGGGACCGCCAAGGCGAACAGGATGGTCGCAATGGCCACGACCACCATCAGCTCGATCAGGCTGAAGCCGGCGGCAGGGGATGAACGCGCTGCGGTTCGCAAGTGCATGGTGCTTCTCTCTCGGGTGCTAGCGCCGTTCGATCCAGCTCAGGCGGCGGCCGGTGGTGTTCGGCGGCAGGTTCAGTCCCAGCGAGCCGTTAGCGATGTTGTTGCCGCCACCAAGGCCAGAGCCCTGCGTCTGGTTGGTTTCGTACACGAGGTAGCTTGTGCCGGCGTTGTTGAGGGCGATGAAGGAGCTGCCGGTGGCGTTGGTCTGCATGGCGATGGCCGCCGTGTCCGTGTAACGCGGATTGGTGTTGACGGCCGAGTTGGCCGCAGCACCGGGCGGCAGGAACACCTGGTTGAAAGCCCCGCCGGTCAGGGCCGAGACCACGTACGTGAAGCCGGTATCGCTCAGATTGGTGCACGCCGTGCGACTGAAGGTTGCCGGTACGAGCGAGTTCACCGTGAGCGCCTGTGCCACGAGCTCCGGGCCGAACACGATCTGCTCTTGCGCGCCGGGCAGATTCAGATACCAGCCGAACTGCTTGTTGCCCGCGCAACTCGACAGGGCTGCCCAACAAACCGTAGCGTTGCTCGAGATGTCGCGGTTCTGGGTCGCAGCGTTGACCGTCACAGTCTGGGCCTGCAGGTTCGCCGTGGTCATCGAGAAGTTGGTCGTCCCCAGACCGGTGGCGCTCGGTGCGAGGCTCGCGTACGGGGCGCTCGACTGGGCATTCCAGGCGGCCATGTTCCAGTCCCACACGCCATACAGGCCCTGCACGGCCGCGGCGTAGGTCGCGGGACTGGTATTCGTCAGAGAGGTCTTCTGGCCCGTGCCGAACAGGATCATCAGCTGCTGCGGCGTCCCGGCGCTGGTCGCACCGGAGGCGGCGACGAGTGCGGTCGTAATCGGCTGGCCGGCCGGGGTCGTGAATAGCGGACCCGGCGTGAGGGCCCAGTTCGTCTCGGTGGCGCTGGTGAGGTCGAAGCGCCAGACGTTACCCTGCAGATCGCCCGCATACACATAGTCGGTGACGTGATCGCCATCGAGATCAACCGGCGTTGCGAAGGCGATGCCATTGGGGCTGGCTGAGCTGCCGGTGCCGGTGCTCAGGTAGTAGAACGTACTGGCGGCGGTGTTCGGGTCGATGGTCATGACATAGAGGCCCGCATCGCCCGAGGCGCTGCCGAAGCCGTTGCCAAAAATCACCGCCC
>CATPBQ010000281.1 GCA_955652795.1 uncultured Steroidobacteraceae bacterium
GCGTTCGCCAGCGTCGGCAAGCTCGCCGACCACCTGCACCTGCCGGTGCAGAGCGGCTCGGACCGGGTGCTGGCGCTCATGAAGCGCGGCTACACCACGCTCGAATTCAAGGAAAAGGTGCGCAAGCTGCGCGCGGCGCGGACAGACATCGCGATTTCCTCGGACTTCATCGTCGCTTACCCAGGCGAGAGCTAGCGCGACTTTGCGGCGACGCTGGCGCTGGCGCGCGACGTGGGCTTTGACCAGTCGTTCAGCTTCCTCTACAGCCGCCGACCCGGCACGCCGGCGGCCTCGCTCCCCGATGAGATCGAGCCGGCCATCAAGCAGGAGCGCCTGGCGCGCCTGCAGGCGCAGCTCGAGACCCAGGCGCGCGCCATCAGCCTGTCGATGGTCGGCTCCCGCCAGCGTGTGCTCATCGAGCGGGCCGCGAAGAGGAACGCGCGCGAGCTAGCCGGCCGCACCGCCAACAACCGCTGGGTGAACTTCCCCGCACCCGCCGCCCTCATCGGCCGCTTCGTCGATGTGATCGTCACCGAGGCGCGCCCGCACAGCCTGCGCGGGCGCCTGGCGGCCGCGCCCGGCGGCGCCCACGCGCTCACCGCCGCCGCGTCGACCGTCGCGGTCAGCGGCTGAACGCCAGTGGCTGCCTCATCGCCCGAACCGCAGCGGGAATTCGCACTCGGCCCATCGAACAATGCGCGGCTCGCGAATCTGTGCGGGCCGCTCGATGAGAACCTGCGCCTGCTGGAGACGCGTCTCGACGTGCGCATTCGTCGCCGCGGCGGGACTTTCCGCGTGAGCGGCGCCCAGGCCGAGAGCGCCGAAGACCTGCTGCGCGAGCTTTTCGCCCTCACCAAGAGCGATGAGGTCACCCCCGAGCGCGTGCATCTCGCCTTGCGCGAGCGCGAGTCCGGCCCGCCGCCGGCGGACGCGGACGTGAGCGAGCACGGCGTGAGCGTGCCGCGCGGCGGTATACGCGCGCGCGGCGCACACCAGCGCGATTATCTCGCCCACATCCGCACCAGCGATCTGACCTTCGGCGTTGGTCCCGCCGGCACCGGCAAGACCTATCTCGCGGTCGCCTGCGCAGTGGAGGCGCTGCAGGCGGATCGGGTGCGCAGGCTGATCCTGGTGCGGCCGGCGGTGGAGGCCGGGGAGCGCCTGGGGTTCCTCCCCGGGGATCTGACGCAGAAGGTCGATCCCTACCTGCGCCCGATGTACGACGCGCTGTACGAAATGATGGGCTTCGATCGCGTGGCGCGCTTCATCGAGCGCAACGTCATCGAGGTGGCGCCGCTCGCCTTCATGCGCGGCCGCTCGCTCAACGATTCCTTCATCATTCTCGACGAGGCCCAGAACACCACCATCGAGCAGATGAAGATGTTCCTGACGCGCATCGGCTTCGGCTCCAAGGCGGTCGTGACCGGCGACATCACCCAGACCGATCTGCCCGCCGGCAGGCAGTCGGGCTTGAGTCACGTGGTCGACGTGCTGCGCGCGGTGCCGGGCGTCGCGTTCACGTTCTTCGACGCCCAGGACGTGGTGCGCCATCCGCTGGTGCAGCGCATCGTGCAGGCGTACGAATCGCGCGGCGGCTCTTCATGAGCGTGCCGGCGCGGCGGCGGCGCAAGCCCCGTGCCGCACCCGGGCGCGGGCATCCGCGCGTGCAGGTCTCACTGCAGCGGCGCGTGCGCAGCTGGTCGCCGACACGGCGCGATCTCACGCGCTGGGCGAGCGTGGCGGCAGGAAGCGGCGCCAGCGGGCGCGAGCTCGGGGTGTGCGTGGTCGGGGCGCCGGAGAGCCGGCGGCTCAATGCGCGTTTCCGTGGCCTTGATGCGCCCACCAACGTGCTGTCGTTTAACTCCGTCGCGCTGGCGCATGCGCCTGCCGGCGGGGCGCGCACTCTCGGGGAGCTGGTGATCTGCCCGCGCGTGCTGCGCGCGGAGGCGCGTGCGCAGGACAAGAGCCTGAAGGCGCACTGGGCGCACCTGGTGGTGCACGGCACGCTGCACCTGCTGGGCTACGACCACGAGCGCACTGCGGATGCGCGGCGCATGGAGCGACGCGAGATCGCGGTGCTGCGCCGCCTGGGATTCGCCAATCCCTACCGGAGTCTTTAGCAGATGACCAAGGATCTCAACACCACCGGCCGCTGGCTGAAGCGGCTCACGCAGGGGCTGGTGCCCGAGCCGCAGGATCGCAAGCAGCTGCTGACGGTGCTGCGCGAGGCCGGCGAGCGCGGGCTCATCGACAGCGATGCGCTCACCATGCTCGAGGGGGTGCTGGAGGTCGGCGACCTGCAGGTGCGCGACATCATAGTGCCGCGCGCGCAGATGGTGTTCGTGCGGCGCGATCAGCCGGCAGCGCGCATCCTGCCGGTGGTGGTGGAATCGGGCCACTCGCGTTTCCCGGTGATGGACGAGGATCGCGACGACATCGTCGGCATCCTGCTGGCGAAGGATCTGCTGCGCCTCACGACGGCGCAGGCGCGCGAGCGCTTCGAC
>CATPBQ010000282.1 GCA_955652795.1 uncultured Steroidobacteraceae bacterium
CGCTGTGGCTCGCCACGGCGCACACCGCCGGCGCCGCGCTGCTGCTGCTCGCCACGCTGGCGCTGCTGCGATCCCTGAGCGTGCGCTAGGACCGGGTGCCCGGGAGCGCCGCAGCCCGATCTGCTAGGCTGCGCATCCCCGTGGCGACGACATCCGAATATGCACCGGGCGCGCCACCGCTCTGGCGCCGCTACCTCGAGTTGACGAAGCCCAGGGTCGTCGCGCTCGTCACTTTCACCGCCATCGTCGGCACGCTGCTCGCGAGCCCCGGGGTTCCGCCGCTGGACGCCCTGGTGTGGGGCAATCTCGGCATCGCGCTCGCCGCCGCCTGCGCGGCCACCCTCAATCAGGTGCTCGACCGGCGGATCGACGAGCAGATGGCACGCACCCGCGCGCGGCCGCTGCCGAGCGGGCAGCTCACCGAGCACCAGGCGCTGCTGTTCGCAGCGCTGCTCGGCGTCAGCGCGATGGCGATCCTCGCCTTCCTGGTGAACCTGCTGACCGCGGTGCTGACCTTCCTGTCCCTCATCGGCTACGCGGTCATCTACACGATGTGGCTGAAGCGCGCGACGTCGCAGAACATCGTCATCGGGGGCGCGGCCGGGGCGGCGCCGCCGGTGCTCGGCTGGGCGGCGGTGACCAACGGCATCGACCCGAATGCGCTGCTGCTGTTTCTCATCATATTCGTGTGGACGCCGCCGCACTTCTGGGCGCTGGCAATCGCGCGCCGCGATGAATACGCGCGCGCCGGCATCCCGATGTTGCCCGTGACGCACGGCGTCGCCCACACGCGGCTGCAGGTACTGCTGTACACGGTGCTGCTGGTGGTCGTGACGCTGATGCCGTTCCTCACCCGCATGAGCGGCCTCATCTACCTCGCCGCCGCGCTGGTGCTGAACGCCGGGTTCCTGTACTACGCGCTGGCGCTCAAGATCAGCGCGCGCGAGGAGCTGCCGATGCGCGTGTTCCGCTTCTCGGTGACCTATCTGATGTGGCTGTTCGCGGCGCTGCTGGTGGATCACTACCTGCCCACGATGCACGGCAGCGCACCGTGAGCCGCGCTACGGCAGATCGAACACCAGAACCTCGGCCTGCGCGCCGCCCTGCAGCTTAAGTTGCGCAGGCCCTGCGGTGCTCGCGCCATCCCCGGCCTGCAGGCGGGTACCGTCCACGGCAATCGCGCCGCGCGCCACCTGCAGCCACGCACGCCGCCCGGCCGCAACCGGGAAGTCAGCGCGCTCGGCGCCGTCGAACAGGCCCGCGTACAGGCGCGCATCCTGGTGGATGACAACCGAGCCGTCCTCAGCGTCGTGGGAAGCGATCAGTCGCAGCCGGCCGCGCTTGTCGGCGGCCGCGAAATGCTTCTGCTCGTAGCTTGGCGCGAGGCGGTTGACCTCGGGGTGGATCCAGATCTGCAGCAGGTGCACTTCCTGCTTGTCTGAGGGGTTGAATTCGCTATGGGTCACGCCGGTGCCGGCGCTCATGCGCTGCACGTCGCCCACCCGAATGATGGAGCCGTTGCCCATGGAGTCCTGGTGCTCGAGCTCGCCCTCGAGGATGTAGGTGATGATCTCCATGTCGCGATGCCCGTGCTTGCCGAAGCCCTGTCCGGGGGCGACGCGGTCGTCGTTGATGACACGCAGCGCTCCGTATGCGATCCAGGCCGGGTCGTGGTAATCGGCGAACGAGAACGTGTGGTAGCTTTTCAGCCAGCCGTGATCGAAATAGCCACGCTCGGCACTGCGGCGCACTTCCAGCATGGCCCGCGCTCCTCGTCTTGAAGATGCTCAGGCGCGCTGAGGCGCGCGCTGCAGCATTAATTGCCAGGAATAGATGATCTGGTCCTTCAGCAGCAGCACACCGGCGGAGCGGTAGTTGTTGGCGTCGATCTGGCCCAGGTGCTCCGAGCCGTGATACCCCGAGGATTCGCAGCCGTACACTGACAGGATCGACTCGCCGATGACCGCGAACCGGCCGCGTAGCGTGCCGAAGGTCGCGCTCTCGAAGGTCCATTTCATGCTGGCGCCGTTGGGGCCGGGGGGCTCGATCCAGTACGCGTGCACGAACTCCGCCGGTGGAGACCCCAGCACCTTGAGTGTTCCGGAGAGCAGCCAGCACTCCGTGCGGTGCGCGATCTCGGTCCGGCCGATCGCCTCCAGCGCCTCGCCGTCGGCGCGCCACAGGGTACCGCTCGCAGTCCATACCGCCGGTTCGAACAGAAACGTATGCGCCATGGGTGCATTATGGCGCCCACGGCAGGTTTCGGGGTACGTTGCCACTAAGCGACAGCCAAAGGTGCCTTTATGTTGACGGAACGCATCTGGTCGGGAAACAGCCTACGGAATTTTCACTATCTGATCGCCTGTGCCGAGACCGGCGAGGCGCTCGCCGTCGATCCGCTCGAGTGGCGGCTGTGCCTGGAGGCGGCGCGCAAGCGCGGCTGGGAGATCACGCAGATCCTCAACACGCACGAGCACGCCGACCACACCGGCGGCAATGCCGGCCTGAAGGCCGCAACGCACGCGCCCGTGCTCGCGCACGCGGGTGCCGCCGCGCGCATCGGCGGCGTGGACCGGGGCCTCGCCAAGGGGGATGTCGTCAAGGTCGGGCGCACCGTGGAGCTCGAATGCCTCGACACTCCGGGACACACGCTGACGCATATCTGCCTGCTGGCGCGCACGGATGAACCGGCGCTGTTTTGCGGCGACACGCTGTTCAACGCGGGCGCCGGCAACTGTCACAACGGCGGGGACCCGCAGCAGCTGTACGACACCTTCGTGACGCAGCTCGCGCGCCTGCCGGATGAGACGCGCGTGTTCCCCGGCCACGAGTACCTGGCGCGCAACCTCGAGTTCACGCTCGATCGCGAACCCACCAACCCGGATGCGGAGCCGCTGCTCGGGCAGGCGCGTCATCACGACCCGGCCGCGGCGGTGGTGACCACGCTCGGCCAGGAGAAGCGCATCAACACGTTCTTGCGGCTGCAGAATCCCACGGTCATTGCGCGGCTGCGGGAAGCGTTTCCGGACATCGGCGAGCACCCCGATGCCCGCACCGTGTTCGTGAAGCTGCGCGAGTTGCGCAACACCTGGTGAGCGCATGCGCGCTCTCCTAGCCGTTCTCGTCGCGGCAGCGCTGGCCTCGGGCGGCTGCGAGCGGCCGCACGGCTCAGCGGGCGCAGCGCCGGCGGCCCCGAGCCCGGCGACGCGCGCGGCCGTCAGCGACGGCGTGCGTCAGTTCGCCCAGGACGTCGCGCACGATGTCACGCGCGAGGGACCGGCGGCGTGGCGCCGTTACTTCTCCCCGGCCCCCTCGTTCTTCATGGCCTCCGACGGGCAACTGGTATTTTCCGACGCCAGGTCCGCGGCGCGCGGCATCGACGATCTCACGCGCATGATCAAGTCCATCGAGCTGCGCTGGGGGGATGACCTGCGTGTCGACCCGCTGACACCCGATCTGGCGGTGATGGCGAGCTCGTGGTCCGAGCTGCGGGTCGCCACCGACGGCGCTCGGGTCACCGACCGCGGCTACTTCACGGCCGTGGCGGAACGGCGCGACGGCCGGTGGAAATTCCGCAATGCCCACTGGTCGGTTGCGGCACCGGCGCCGAAGGCGCCGTAAGCTTTCGGGAACGGCCATCGGCTGAACGCCCGCGAGCGGGCGGTTGCCCCCTGCGGCGCGAACGTTGCAGCATAGGCAGCCCATGTCTTACCACCCAATGAGGGGTTCTATGCGCATCGCTCTTCAGGTGTTGTCGGCCTGCCTGCTGGCAAGCGGTATGTCTGCGGGCTGGGCGAATGGCGGCGGCGCAATGTCCATGCCGGCGGTGCCTTCCATGCCGCGCGAGCAGACACCGCAACAGAAGGCGAAGGACGCCTACAACGACGGCGTGCACTACGTGAAGAAGGCCGACAAGGCGCAGGCCAGTGCTGCGCAGGCGAGCGATGCCGGCAAGAAGGACAAGGCCGCGCATGAGGCCCAGGACCGGTATGCCGAGGCGCTGGCGAAGTTCCAGGCGGCGGCCGCACTCGACCCCACGATGCACGAGGCGTGGAACTACGTGGGCTACACGAACCGCAAGCTCGGCCACTACGACGAGGCGCTCGCCGCGTACGACAAGGCGCTCACTCTCAAGCCCGGCTACGCGGATGCGCTGGAGTATCGGGGCGAGGCGTACCTGGCGCTCAATCGCATCCCCGAGGCGCAGCAGGCCTACCTGGATCTGTACTCGGGTGACCGGGCGCTGGCGGGCAAACTCCTCACGGCCATGAAGAGCTGGGCCGCAGACCAGCGCGCCAACGCGGCCGGCAGCCAGGCCGCCAACCTGGACAACCTCGATAAGTGGATCCAGGAGCGTGCGCAGATCGCGGGCCAGACTGCGGCGCTGACGCGCGCCGGGACGGCGGCCAGCTGGCGCTGAGTGCGCGCGCCGGCACTTCTGCCTGCAGCGGCCATCGTGCTGCTCGCCGCCGCGTGCCCGCTGGCGGCGCAACAGTATGCGTGGCACCTGCCGCGGGGTTTCCCCACGCCCGCGGTACCGCCGGACAATCCCATGTCCGAGGCCAAGGCCGCACTCGGTGAGCGGTTGTTCTTCGAAACGCGTCTGTCAGTGACCGGCCAGTACAGCTGCTCGAGCTGTCACGACCCGGCGCACTCGTTCGCGCAAGCCAGGCCGTTCGCCATCGGCGCCACCGGCGAGGCGTTGCCGCACAACGCCATGGCGCTCGTCAACGTCGCTTACAACGTCAGCTTCGGCTGGACCAAGCCCCGGCTGGGTTCGCTCGAGGCACAGATGCTCGAGCCGATGTTGAACGAACA
>CATPBQ010000283.1 GCA_955652795.1 uncultured Steroidobacteraceae bacterium
CTTCACGCCGTTGGTGAATCCGCTGCTGCGCGGCGGGTACATCCCCTACCGTGCCATCCCCGCGCGTACCGTGGGGGCCGCCATGCTCGGCGCCATTCGCACCGGCCGACGCGGCGTGCAACGCTACACGTATGAGGGTATCGGGACGCTGGCGCGCCTCGCTGTGTCGCGTACGCGCGCGCCGGCGCAGCCGAAGACGCCCGCCGGCGCAAGGTAGTCGCGGGACCCGAGGCACGTCAGGCTTGCGCGCCGCGCTCGCTCTTGCAGTCGCGCTGCTGGTCGGCGCGTGCAGCAGCCTCGCCGCGACGCCGCCCGCGTCCCGGCCGCAAGGCGGGGCAGCGATCGCGCGGGCGGCGAAATCTCTGCTCGGAACTCCGTACCATTTCGGCGGTGCCGACGCGGCCGGCTTCGACTGCAGCGGGCTGGCGCGGTACGTGCACGAGCGCGTGGGCGTGGCCATTCCGCGCACCGCCGCCGAGCAGCAGCGCGCGGCGCACCCGGTGCCGCTGGGGCACCTGGCGCCCGGGGACCTGGTATTTTTCCGCATCCGCTCGCGCGGCATCGATCACGTCGGTGTCTATGCCGGCGGCGGCCGTTTTATCCACGCGCCGCGCAAAGGCGTGGCCGTCAGGTACGGGGATCTGAGCGCCGGCAGCTTCTACGCGCGGCGTCTGGTGAGCGCAGGGCGCTTCTGGGATGGTGGCATGCGGCCGCCGTCGCCACGGTGAGACATAAAGCGATGCGCCTGGCGCGCGATACGTATAAAGCGCACCTGAGAGCCGCGACACATAATCATCACTTGACTCCAAACCGCGACGCTTTGACACTGGTGCCTGAAGTGACAAGGGCAAACCCGTCGAAAGACGGGGACGCAAAGCCACCGGTCTAAGGGACGTTCCTATGACGGCGGGGCTGCCACGATCGCGCACCAGCGCGAGCGCTCGCATCCCTCCCGTCGCGCGCAGCAGCCCTCGAAGACCGTGTCCGCTGAGCGTTTCGGTTTCGGGGAAGTTATGACAGCAACATCCAACTTCGCTTCCGTGCGCACGAGCGCCGAAGCAACGGATACCGCGGCAGCGGCGACGAGCCCCGGGCCGTTCGTTCTCAACCTGTGCTCATCGACGACGCCGATGGCGCTGGCGCAGACGGATCTGCCGGAGCTCAAGCGCTTCACGTTCTTCGTCAGCCGGCGCTTCGAGGAAGGCCGGGAGCGCTTTCGTCTGCACATGGGTTACTTCGCCACGCTGGCCGAGGCCGAGGAATGGCTGAGCGTCGTGCGCGAGATTTACCCGGGTGCCTGGGCCGGCGAAGCCCCGGGCCGCAAGCTGCGCGAGCGAGCTACCGCGGCGGCCGCCGCTCAGGCCCGCCATGCCGCCGGACCTCAGCCGCAGGTCGCGCCGGCGCCTTCGCGCGCCCCCGCACCGGCTGCCGCGGCTGCACCGCCCGCCGCGCCGATCCCGGCCGCTGTTCGCGTGCCCGTTGTACACCCCGCCCTGCCCGCTGCGGCGCGCGCCGCTGCAGCGCCGGTCGTGGCTGCGCCGGTTGCCCGGCCCGCCGCGCCCCCGAGCGTCGCGCCACGCATCACGGCCCCGGTGCCCGCGCCTAAGCCCGCTGTCGGGCGCGCGCCACCGCCCGCGCCGGTGCGCACACCGCCCCCCGTCGGTGCGCAGCGCGTAGCTGTGCGAACCCTGCCGCCCACGCCGGCCGCGGCGAGTTCCGCCGCAGCGCCCGCCGCGCGCGCCGCAGGCAAGAGCGCGAAACCGGTGTTTGAAGACTCGAACGTGCGCGAGGTGCTCGCGGCACTCGGCGATGCGAGCGCCACCGGCGAGACGCGCCTGATGCGTGCGCCGCCGCCGCGCGTGGCGCCGGCCGAGGGCAGCTCCCTCTCCGATACGCAGGTGTTGAGAATGCTCGAGACCCGCCGCCCAGAGGGCGGCGAGCCGCCGCCCGCCGACGTCGCGCATGGCGGCATTCCGCTGCTCAAGCCCGACGATACCGGGACGCGCGAGGCACTCAAGGAGGCCGTCGTCCACAACGCGCCGGTGTCCTTTGCGGTGCAGTTGCAATGGTCGGTGCAGCCGGCCGAGCTCGACAAGGTACCTGCGCTGGCCATTTTCAGCGCCTACACCCTGTATACCGTCGCGGGCAGCCGCGACGGGCGCAAATGGTATGGGCTGCGCCTCGGGTTCTTCAGCGACGCCATCGCCGCCAAGCAGGTCGCCCACTACGTGCGCTCGGAGTTCGCTTCGGTCGCCGTGGTGCCGGTGAGTCCCCAGGAGAAGGCGCGTGCCACCGATCAGGACGCGAAGGCCGAGACCCTGGCGGCTCCGGCCGCAGCGCGCCCGCATACCGGGGACGAGTTCAAGCTGATCGATGACGACACGGCGAGCATCGCGGTGGCGGCGCTGCTGCAGGGCAAGCCGCAACCGGCAGCCAGGCCAGGGGCAAAGTCCTCAGCCAAGCCGGTGCCGAAGGTCGCGGTAGGCCGTGCCGTGCGCCCGAGCGCGGCGCCTGCCAAGGGCCGCACGCGCGGCGGCGCCGGCAAGGTGGGCGCGCGCGAGCGCCGTAGCCCGCAGACGCTCGAGGAGACCCTCGAAATTCTCGGCGCGAGTCAGCTCGCGATCGACGACGGAACCGGCGAGACCCTCAACGACTCCGGCGTGCGTCACTTGCGCGTCGAGGTGCAGAAGAATTCGCCGTTCTCGCGACTCCTCGAGCGCCTCAGCGAGCGGATGAAGAAGCCGTAGTCTGCGCGTCGAACTCCGCCAGCATCCAGCGCCGGTACGCGTCCAGGTTGGGCTCGCGGCCGAGGAAGTCACGCACCAGCTGCGTGGCGGGCTTGGTGGAGCCGGGCGCCAGCACCGCCTGCCGGTAGCGCATGCCGGCCGGACCGCGCAGCAGATTCTGCGGGTCGAACTGCGCGAAGAAATCCAGCGCGATCACCTTGTCGAGCACGTAGGTGTAGTAGTTCGAGCTGTAGCCGTTCAGGTGCGTGAAGCTCGCCCAGAAGTGATCCCCCGGCACGAACGCGCTGGTGTTGAAGCGCTCGAAGTCGCGCCGGTACACGGCGTCGAAGTCCAGCGTCGCCGGCGGCAGCGTGTGGAAGTCCAGTGACACCGCCGTGAACATCAGCTGGCGCTGCTGGCCGCTCGCACGGCCGTAAGCGTCGGCGCGGGTCATGCGCGTGTACAGATCCCGGGGCAGCACCTCGCCGCTCTGGTAGTGGCGGGCGAATGACGTCAGCACGCCGTAATCATGGAAGAACTCTTCCAGCATCTGCGAGGGCGCCTCGATGAAATCGCCCTCCACGAGAAAGCCGCCCTCGCCGACGAACGCGTTCTGGCTGCCGATGACGTGATGCATGAGATGACCGAACTCGTGCAGGAACACCACCACGTCGCCGTACTGCATCAGGCCCGGGTCCCCGGGCGTGCCACCCGGGAAGTTGCACACCAGCACACCCTCGGGCAGCTGCCGGCCATGGATACCGAAGGTGAGCGGCTGGGTGGAGAACCACTTGTCCTTGCCTTCGCGCGGATGCATGTCCAGGTAGATGCGCCCGAGCCTGACCTTGCCGTCGAAGACGTCGTAGGTGGTGACCGACGGATGCCAGGTGTGCACACCGGCCACTGGTTTGATGTCGACATGAAACAGCGTTGCGGCAGTGGCGATCACCCCGCTCTCGACCCGAGCGTAGGGAAAGTAAGGGCGCACGCTCTGCGAGTCGAAGCTGAACTTGGCGCGCCGGTACTGCTCCTCCCAGTAGCGCGCATCCGCGGCGGAGATCTTCTGGATCGACGGCTCGCGTTGCCGCGCGAACGCCAGCAACGCCGCGTCCTCGCGCGCGCCCGGCTCGCGCGAGGCCTCATCGATCTTGCCGAGGTAATCGGCGAGCTTCGCCGGCGAGCCGATCATCTGATCCGCCATCGCAAAGTCTGCCCAGGTCGGATAGCCCAGCAGCCGAGCCAGCTCCTCGCGCCGGGCGAGCAGCCCGCGCAGAGTCTCGGTGTTCGCCGGGTAGCCGACCTGCTGGGCCGCCAGGTACAACTTGCCGCGCAGGTCCGCGCTGTTGGAGAACTTCTGGGCCGGCCAGCCATCGGGCGGGTCGGTCGTTATCTTGACGTGTCCTTCGGCGTCGGCGGTGTGCGTGGCGAGGTAGTCCGGCGGCAGGCCGTCAAGTTGCGCCTTGTCGGCCACCACCGTGCGCACGTCGTCGTGCACCGCGCGCTCGAACGCCAGGCCGAGCTCGGTGATCTTGTCCTGCAGCGCCCTGATCCGGGCGCGTGTGGCGTCGTCCCTGTCCACGCCGGCAAGACGGTACTCGAGCAGGGTATGTTCCAGATAGTGCCGGGTCGCCGCGTCCGCCGGTGATGGCAGCGCGGCGAGCGCCCGGTAGACTGGCTGGTTGAGGTTGAGCGCCGTGTACGCGGCATTCGCGCTCTGCGTGAGCGCCTGCGCCTTGTCGCGCAGCTCCTTCGTGGCCCCCACGCCATACATCACGCTGGACTGTGCGACCGAAAGGATGAGCTCGTTGGCCGCATCGTCATACGGACGAAGGGTATTGCCCACGGTGCGCGCGCCCTTCACGGCCACGACGCGCGCGATATCGGCGTCGGCGCGGCGCAGGTGCTCGTGTACCCAGGTGTCGAGGGCCGCCGGATCGTCGCCGGCTTCCCAGGCGTGAAGGTCTTTGGAGGCCACAGCCCTGGCGGGCGCGGCGCGGGCGGCCCAGGCGGGCAGGGCGGCGCAGGCCAGCACAGCAGCGACGAAGGGCAACCAGTGCCCACGGGGCGATCGACCGGCCATGGATGACTCCCTGACTGTGCCGTTCTCGGCACGCCAGCGCTGATTGTGAAGCCAGTTTAGCGCGAAGTGGCGCCCGGTGCGGCACGACGCCGTTTCCGGGCGACGGGACGTGAGAGCAATCAGCGCTTGCCGAACAATTTTTCCAGTTCGGTCCGCGCCCTGTCGACCTCAGCCGTGTTGGGTGGCGTATACGCCGCGGCGCGCGGTTTGAAGTGATCGCAGAAGTTCGCGTGTATCTTGTCGTTCACTTCCTCCGCGGTCGGCTCGCGGCAGTGCTTGGCGACACGCGTGTCGTAGTCGATGCACATGCGGCACACGTGCAGCTCGGCATGGCACTTCGGGCACTCCTCGAGCCGTCGCAGCGGCAGGCTCAGCTCGGCGAGCGGCGCGCCGCATTTCCAGCAGACCAGATCGTGGGCCATGGGCGGGAAGCGTACTACTGCCGGGCATTTTTCGCCGCGCCCGGTCGCTGACCCCTCCCCTGGCGAGTTCACCGCTGCCGCGCCGCACCCGGGCAGCTTGGATATCATACCCCGGTAGGATATAAGGCAGCC
>CATPBQ010000284.1 GCA_955652795.1 uncultured Steroidobacteraceae bacterium
CACTCCGAGCGTCTGGGCAATGGTGTGTACGTCGGCGCGGCGCTCTTTGAACACAAACGCCGACGTGCTCGCGGCGACACGCAGTCCCCGGATGCGCGCGAGCCTCGCGGACAACTCCTGCGCGAGACCGTCGCCGAGATACTCATTGTCGCCGGCCGGGCTCAGGTCGATCAGGGGCAGCACGGCAATGGTCCGGGGCGGCTGCACGACCACCGAGCCGGGTGCGCCGGCGACGGGTTCCGCAGGCCGCGGGCCACGCAGGTAACGGCTGAGGGCCCATGGCGCAGCCAGCAGCAGCGCTACGGCCAATATCCCGCCCAGCCACCCGAGCACACGCGGTCTCGCGGCAGCGCCGGCCGTCTCGATGGGCGCGCCGGCGGTTCCCGCAAGGTGCGCGGGCGATGAACGGTGCCGGTCCACGAGCGGCCTGACGGTGGCCACCATGCGATAGCCGCGGCCGCGCACGCCGGCGATGTAGCGCGGCGCGTGCGGGTCGTCGCCCAGCGCATCACGCACCAGCTTCACGCGCTGGCTGATGGTCTCAGGTGTGATGACCAGGCCCGTCCACACGCGTTCGGTGAGCTGATCGAAGGTGACCAGATCGGGGGCGGCGCGGGCGAGCGTGACCAGCAGCTCGAACGAGAGGTGCGGCAGGGGAATGTCGTTTCCGGCGCGTGTAACGCGCTGTTGGCCGAGATCAATGATCAGATCGTCGACCTGGTACCCCGTCGATGCCGGGCTTGTCGCGGCTGATGTGTTGTTTTCCATACCCGGCGCCATTCTCCGGGTGGGGGTTCACTGCGCGGGCTCGTCCCCCCGATCTTACGCCGGAACGCGCCGCGGTGCGCTGCCGGCCAGCCGCGGCACCCACCCGGCCCGACGGACCAGGTGGGTGCGCGTTTGGCGCTCACTTGTTGAGCATGGCCGTCGCAGTGGACTCCTTTTTCTTGCCGCCATACACCGAGGTGAGCAGCGGGCTGTTGACCTTGGCGACCGCATCGGCGATCGCGGCCTGGTAGCAGCTCTTCCACTCCTGATAGCGCGTCACCCCGGATCCGGGCTCGTCGCAGACCGAGTTGGCGGCACGCCTGATGCGCTGATAAAGGGCGGTCGCGCCTTCGATGGTCGACAGGTTCAGGTCGCGGTAGCTGACGGTTACGCTGCGCGTAGCACCCGGGTCTGCCGCTGGCGCCTGGGAGGCGCCCAGAAGACAGGCGGCGGACGTGAACGCGACGGACCAGAACGATGAACGGTGAATCGATTTGAAGAGGCTCATTTGCGGTTCTCCTGGTTGGGTTTCCTAAAGACCGCAGGCAAGGTATGCGCGGCCGCGCCGCGCCGCATGAAGGTGGCCTGAAGCCTCGTGAAGCTTGGATGATGTTTTGCCGCAATCGGTCAAAACGTGGCGGTCGGGGAGGCTCCAGGCGTCGCTAGCGGGTCTGGACGCCCTGTGCGGTGCCGACCAGCAGCACGTCCGCGGGACGGGCCGCGAACAGTCCGACGCTCACCACGCCTGCGATCTGGTTGAGCTCACGCTCGAGCGCGACCGGGTCAGCGATGCTCAGATCGTGCACGTCGAGGATGTGGTTGCCGTTGTCGGTGATGAATCCCTGGCGCCAAAGCGCTCGGCCGCCGCGCGCGGTGAGCTGCCGGGCGACCAGCGCGCGCGCCATGGGAATGACCTCGATCGGCAACGGGAAGCGGCCGAGTGTGGTGACCATCTTGGTGTCGTCGATGATGCACACGAAGCGCCGCGCGGCCGCGGCGATGATCTTCTCGCAGGTGAGGGCGCCGCCGCCGCCCTTGATCAGATGCCGGGCGGCAGTCGCCTCATCGGCGCCATCGACGTAGAGAGCGAGGTCGGCGAGCTCGTTCAGATCGACCACCGCGATGCCCGCGGCGCGCAGCCGTGCGCTGCTCGCTTGCGAGCTCGACACGGCACTGCGCACACGAGCGGGAATGGCAGCGAGGGCATCGATGAACAGGTTCACCGTGGAGCCGGTGCCGACGCCGACGGTGACGCCGCTGGGCACCAGTTCCAGCGCTGCCAGCGCCGCGCGTCGCTTGTTTGCGTCAGTATCCCTCGCCATCATCGCCCCCCGCGCGCCGGTGGCTTCCAGAAACGACTGTGCCCGCGTCAGCAGCGGGCACAGTCTTCGAATACGACTCGGCGGTCACTTTCGCAACCGCCGAGTTAAGGCCTATTTCTTCTTGGCAGCTTTCTTCTTGGCCTTCTTCTTTGCCTTCGCCATGTTGGGTCTCCAATTGACGGGTTAGTCCGGGGTCCGAGTATATACACGCGAATCGAAATTACAAGCGAGCACACCGTGAAGTGTGCTAAGGCGAGCAGCGCACGACGACTCACGAGCGGCGTGCAGCGCCGCTCTCGTGAGTCACTCGAGCGAGAGGATGAACTTCCAGTGCGCCGCTTCCACCGGCGTGATCGACAGTCGATTGCCGGGGCGCAACAGCACCATACCCTTGAGTTCCTTGCCGGCATGCGCTCGCAGTTCTTCGAGCGCGATGGTACGCGCGAGGCGGCGCTTCAACTGCACGTCCACCATGAACCAGCGCGGATTCCCCGGATCGCTGTCGGGATCGTAGTGGTGGTGCTTGCGATCGAAGGCGGTGGGATCGGGGTAGCCTTGCTTCACGATCTGCATGACGGCGACGATGCCCGGCACCGCGCAGCTGGAATGGTAGAGAAACGCCTGGTCACCCCGGCGCACCTCGTCCCGCAGCATGTTGCGCGCCTGAAAGTTGCGCACCCCGTCCCACGCAGTGGTGCTGCGCGGGGCGGCGGCGAGGTGCTCGATGCCGAAGGTGCCGGGCTCGGTTTTCATCAGCCAGTAGCGCATCGGATGATCCCCTCTTCGGTCACCACCGCGTCCATCAGCACGTCATGGGCCGCGGCCGTGATGTGCTCGAGCTGCTGGAAGCTGTAGGCGAGGCCCACCAGGCGCGGCGCGTGCCAGGCGCTGCGCCAGCGCCGGAACGCGAACGCGCGGTCATAATACCCACCGCCGGTTCCGAGGCGCACGCCGCGCCGATCGAAGCCGACCAGCGGCAGGAACACCACGTCCAGCCAGCGCGCGCCGATCGTGGCCGCCGCTTCAGGCTCGGCAATCCCGAGGCGGTTACGCCGCAGCGGGCCGCGCATCTCGACGAACTGCATGGCGCGCGAAGCGCGCCGCCGATCGATGCGCGGCAGGTAGATGCGGCAGCCCCGCTCCTGCGCCAGCGCGATGAGCGGCGCGGTGTCGAGCTCCCCGGGCAGGGCGGCATACACCGCGATACGCCAGTGCGAGCGCAGTTGCAGCGCCCGGTCGACGTTGCGCGCCACGAGGATCGAGGCGTGCCTGCGCTCGCGCGCCGGCACGCTGCGGCGCCGGGCAACGAGGCTCGCCCGCAGTTGCCTGCGGGCGACGCCGGGTGTGGATTCAGGTAGCGCCACCCGCAAGTGCCGGTGTGGACCGTTGCTCTCGAACCAGAGCAACAAGTGGGACAAGCTGCGGCACGTAAGGCTTTCCGCTCGAAGGCGGACTTGCACAGCGATGCGCGCAAGCCGGAAGTCCCGAGGGTGTTTCAATTAGGGTCCGAGGTAACCCGGTCCGCTTGTCGAACACCGCAGGCGACGCCACGAGCACTGTACACCAAGGATGGGTGGCGCGCCTAAGCTAAGCGGCGGGTCGCGGCCTGCGTCACAGCTCGAGTTGCTGGCCCTTGCCGAGCACGGTTTCGACGCGCTCGCGCAGCGCGCGCACCCGTCCGCCCACACCGCTGTCAGCGCGTGACTCGTGATCCTTGATCCGCAGGAACTCGTGCGCCAGATTGAGTGCGGTCATGACGGCGATGCGGTCGAGGCCCACGACCTTGCCGCTGTCACGGATCTCGCGCATGCGCGCGTTGAGGAACTCGGCGGCATCCAGCAGCGCAGAACGCTCCTCGTAGGGGCAGGCGACCACGTATTCCTTGTCCATTATGCGGACACTCACCCGCGCCTGGTCCTGGTGGGTCACGCGCCGTGCTCCAGGGTCTTCAACCGGCCGATCATGGCCTCCACGCGCGTGCGCACCTGCTCGTTCTTGTGCATGAGGGCCGCGCGCTCCCCGGCGAGTGACTCGTGCCGAGTCCGCAGCGCGCGATTCTCTTCCTTCAGGTGCTCGAGGATCGTGACCAGCTCTTCGATGCGTTTGGTGAGCCGGGTCAGCTCGAGATCGAGTTGTGTTTTTGTCGTATCGCTCATGGCGCGGACTATAGAGCGGCGCTCTTCGTACGGTCAATTATAATGAACCGTGCGCGCATGAAT
Organism: uncultured Steroidobacteraceae bacterium; assembly: GCA_955652795.1. Lineage (GTDB taxonomy): Bacteria > Pseudomonadota > Gammaproteobacteria > Steroidobacterales > Steroidobacteraceae > 13-2-20CM-66-19. The sequence goes on from CATPBQ010000284.1 coordinate 4,310, forward strand.
CAGCCCGACTACATCCACATCCAGCAACTGCTGGCGCAGGCACGCTCGCACGCCGACGCGGCCGAGGCGCACGGCACGCTTGCGGGCTGCCTGTGTGGCGCGGGCGGGTACCGCTTCGAGGACTGGCTGCGCGAGATTCTGCCCGAGGGACGCGCGGAGCCTGCCGCGGCGGCCACCTTGCGCGCGCTGTATGCGGCGACCGCGGACGCCCTGCTGCAGCCTGACATGGAGTTCGAACTCCTGCTGCCCGAGGATGGACAATCGATCGATGCGCGCACTGCGGCGCTGGCGGAGTGGTGCCAGGGATTTCTGTACGGCCTGGGCGCCGGTGCCATCCCGGACGCCAGCGGGTTGCCGGGGGAGGCCGGTGAGATCGTGCGCGACTTCGCCGAGATCACGCGCGCCGGCGTCGACGCCCAGCAGGGGGAGGAGTCGAACGAGAGCGCCTACGCGGAGCTGGTGGAATTCGTGCGGGTGGGCGTACAGCTGCTGTTCGAGGACCTGGCGGCCGCCCGCCGGCCGCCGGCGCCGTCCGCGGCTCCGCTGCACTGACGGGCGCGCGGCCCATGGCGAGAGACGAGTTTGCGCGCCGCCGCCGCCAGTTGATGCGCCTGATGGGACGCGACTCCATCGCCGTCCTGCCCGCAGCCCCGGTGCGGCACCGGAACAACGACGTCGAGTATCCGTACCGCCAGGACAGCGACTTTCACTACCTCACCGGCTTCGGCGAGCCTGAAGCGGTGGCGGTGTTCGTGCCCGGCCGGCCGCACGCCGAGTACATCCTGTTTGTGCGCGAGCGCGATCCGACCCGCGAAACCTGGGACGGGCGCCGCGCGGGCCCCGCGGGCGCCGCGCGTGACTACGGGGCGGACGACGCCTTCCCCATCACCGATATCGACGAGATCCTGCCCGGATTGCTCGAGAACCGCACCAGTGTGTTCTACACCATGGGGGCTTACGCGGACTTCGACCAGCGCGTGGTCGGCTGGGTCAATGGCCTGCGCACCCAGGCGCGCAACGGTCGCCACCCGCCGCAGGAGTTCGTGGCGCTGGATCACGTGCTGCACGACATGCGGCTCTACAAGTCGCGGCACGAGCTCGCGCTGCTGCGCAGCTCGGCGCGCATCGCCGCCCAGGCACACCAGCGGGCGATGCGCTTCTGCCGCCCCGGAGCCACCGAGTACCAGGTGATGGCGGAGCTGCTGCACGAATTCCGGCGCCACAATGCCGACACGGCCTACCACCCGATCGTGGGCGGCGGCCGTAACAGCTGCATCCTTCACTACCGGGAGAACAACCAGCCGCTCGTCGACGGCGACCTGTTGCTGGTGGATGCGGGGTGCGAGCTGGAGTGCTATGCCTCCGACATTACCCGCACCTTCCCGGTCAACGGTCGCTTCACCTCCGAGCAGCGCGCAGTCTACGAAGTGGTGCTGGAGGCGAACCGGGCGGCGATCGAGCGCGTGCGGCCCGGCAACCACTGGAACGAGCCGCACCAGGCGGCGGTGCGGGTGATCACTCAGGGCCTCGTGAAGCTCGGGCTCCTCAAGGGTCGGGTCGCCGCGCTCATTCGCAGCGGCGCCTACCAGCGCTTCTTCATGCACCGCACGGGTCATTGGCTCGGACTGGACGTGCACGACGTCGGCGACTACAAGGTGGGCGACGAGTGGCGGGTGCTCGAGCCGGGCATGGTGATGACCATCGAGCCGGGGATCTATCTCCCCGCCGGTGCCCGCGGGGTCCCCAAACGCTTTCGCAATATCGGCATCCGCATCGAAGACGACGTGGTGGTGACGCGGCGCGCAGCGGAAGTGCTCACCGCGCGAGCGCCCAAGGACGCCGATCAGATCGAAGCGCTCATGGGGCGGGGCTGATCATGAATCCCCTCGATGTCGACGTGGCCATCATCGGCGGCGGCATGGTCGGTGCGAGTCTCGCCGCCGGCCTGGCCGGCACGGGCGTACGGCTGTTGCTGGTGGAGAGCTCGCCGCTCGGCGCGGCTGAACAGCCGAGCTTCGATGAACGCACCACGGCACTGGGCAACGCCAGCCGCCGCATCTTCGAGGGCCTCAAGTGCTGGGACGCGATTGCGCCCGAGGCCGCGGCCATCCGCGCCATCCACGTCTCGGAGGCGGGGCGATTCGGGTTCGCACGCCTCAACGCCGCCGAGCAC
>CATPBQ010000285.1 GCA_955652795.1 uncultured Steroidobacteraceae bacterium
CCATCGTCGATTGCCGTTTCGACCTCGCACGCCCTGAGTGGGGCGCGCTCGCCTGGGCCGCCGGACACATTCCGAACGCGCGCTACGCCCATCTCGATCGCGATTTGTCCGGAGCGCGCACCGCGCTGACGGGCCGGCATCCGTTGCCGGCGATCGCCGCGCTCAGCACCACGTTCGGGCGCTGGGGGATAGATAAGGAGGTGCAGGTCGTGGCCTACGACCAGGGCGCGGGCGCCTATGCCGCACGGCTGTGGTGGCTGCTACGCTGGCTGGGACATGAGCAGGTGGCGGTGCTCGACGGCGGCTTCGCGGCGTGGGAGCGTGCCGGGCTGCCGCTCGAGACGGCCGCCACGGTCCGCGCGCCGCGGCGCTTCACGGCCGCCCCCGCCGAGGCTCTGGTCGTGACGACGGCGGCGCTCGCGCAAGCGCTCGCGGCCGGCGCACTGACGCGCGGGGAGCTGACCCTCGTGGACGCGCGCAGCGCGGATCGCTTCGCTGGCCAAAACGAAACGCTCGACCCGGTCGCCGGCCATATCCCCGGCGCGCGCAACCATCCGTTCTCGGGCAACCTTGATGCGCACGGGCGTTTCCTGAGCGCGCCCGAGCTGCAGCGCTCCTGGGGCGACACGCTGCGCGACCGCCCGGCACACACGCTGATCGCGATGTGCGGCTCCGGCGTCACGGCCTGCCACAATCTGCTCGCGCTCGAAGCCGCTGGACTTGCCGGCGCACGGCTGTACGCGGGGTCGTGGAGCGAGTGGATCCGCGATCCGGCGCGCCCGGTGGCGCGGGGTGCGGAAACTTCCTGACCAGCACTCTTGCTGGTCACGCAATTTTGATATAACGCGCCGTGGCTGCCGATCCCAAGAGCGCCGTCAACGGCAATCGCAAATTCAATCCCGCGCTGCCCTGGCGGGTCGAGGACTCCCTCGAGCTGTACCATTTGCGGGCGTGGGGCCAGGGTTACTTCAGCGTAAACGCCAGCGGTCACGTCGTGGTTCGGCCGGACACGACGGAGCAGCACGAGATCGATCTATACGAGGTGGTCGAAGGCCTGCAGGCCCGCGATCTGACCACGCCGGTGGTGGTGCGCTTCTCCGACATCCTCGCGCACCGCCTCAGGCGTCTGCACGACGCGTTCGCCCAGGCGATCACCGAGAACGACTACAAGAACCGCTACGCGGCCGTGTACCCGATCAAGGTGAACCAGCAGCGGCTGGTGGTCGAGGAGGTCTATCGCTACGGGCAGGAGTTCGGTTTCGGGCTCGAGGTGGGTTCCAAGCCGGAGCTGCTCGCGGTGATGGCGATGACCGAGAACGCCCCGGAGCGGCTCATCGTCTGCAACGGCTTCAAGGACGACAGTTACATCGAGGCGGTGACGCTCGCTACCAAGCTCGGCCGCACCATCATCCCGGTGGTGGAGAACTTCGATGAGCTCGGCCTCATCCTCAAGCACGCAAAGGCCTACCAGGTGCGCCCGCGCATCGGCGTGCGCGTGAAGCTCTTCAGCGAGGGCTCCGGGCGCTGGAGCGCCTCCGCCGGCGAGAAGTCGAAGTTCGGCTTATTTATCACCGAGATCCTCGAGCTGTTCACCGTGCTCAAGGAGCACGACATGCTCGACTGCCTGCAGCTGGTGCACTGCCATCCGGGCAGCCAGTTGCAGGACATCCGCCGCGTCAAGGACGCGATCAACGAGCTGGCGCACGTGTACGCGGAGCTCAAGCTGATGGGCGCGGGCCTGCAGTACATCGACGTGGGCGGGGGCCTCGGCGTCGACTACGACGGCAGTGGCACGAACTTCCCCTCGTCGATGAACTACACGCTCAATGAATACGCCAACGACGTCGTCTATCGGGTCGCGAGCGTGTGCAACCTGCGCGACATTCCGCACCCCATAATCGTGAGTGAGTCCGGCCGCGCGGTGGCCGCCTACCACAGCGTGCTGATATTCGATGCGCTCGGCTCCTCGGCGCTCGACAAGTTCCGCGTCACCGGGGATCGCGCCGAGGACTACGGCGGTGAGGAGGAGTTGCCGCAACCGGTGCAGGATCTGTTCGAGGCCTACCGCGCGGTGAGCGAGCGGCGCCTGGTGGAGTGCTATCACGACGCCCTCACCGCCCGCGAACAGATTCTGCAGATGTTCAATCTCGGCCTGCTGTCGCTCGAGTTCCGCGCCCTCGCCGAGCGGCTGTACTGGGCGACCTGCGCGAAGATCCGCGACTCCTGCCGCAAGCTCGAGCGTCTGCCCGAGGAGCTCGAGGACCTCGAGTCGATCCTCTCCGACACCTATTTCTGCAATTTCTCGGTGTTCCAGTCGCTGCCCGACAGCTGGGCCATCGACCAGCTGTTCCCGATCCTGCCCATACACCGCCTGGATGAGCGCCCCACCCGCACCGCGGTGCTCGCCGATATCACCTGCGACTCGGACGGCAAGATCGACCGCTTCGTATCGATGCGCGACGTGAAGCGCACGCTCGAGCTGCACGAGCTCAAGACGGACGAAAAGTACTATCTGGCGGTGTTCCTGGTCGGCGCCTACCAGGAAACGCTCGGCGACCTGCACAATCTCTTCGGCGACACCCACGTGGTGCACGTGCGCCTGCACGACGAAGGCGGCTGGTGGATCGAGGAGATCGTCAAGGGCGACACCGCCAACAAGGTGCTCGAGTACATGGAGTACGACGTCGCGGAGCTGTATCCGGCGCTGGCGCGCGACTGCGAGCGCGCCATCCGCGACGGGCGCATGACGCTCGCGGAGAGCCAGGCGCTCAAGCGCTTCTACGAGAGCGAGCTCGACGGCTACGCGTATCTGGAGCCCGCCGGGACCTAATTCCCGCAACCCGCCGCGGCGCGCTGGCAGGCAAGCACGCCGCTCGAAGCCCGCCTGTGGTTTCCGGTAACATGCGCGGCCGAGCGGCCCATCCAACCAACAGTACGGCCGCCGGCCATGCGGGGAGGCCACCATGCTGGTCAGAGTTGTTGCCTTGCTGCTGCTCCTGCCAGGTCTGCTCGCCGGGTGCGCCACGCCAACCAGGATGGCCTATTCGGACGAGTCAAGAACGCTCGTCAACCCGGGCAGCGCGGTCTTTCTGATGACCGCGACCGTCAAGAACAACTACCACCCCTCGTTCCAGCCCAGCCAAGCCCGAGCCGCGGCGCGCCTGCTAGGCGTGCACGCCCGCCACTGCCAGCACGGCGAGCAGCACGAATACGGCGGCGGCCGCGCGGTGAACCCATAGCAGCGGCACGCGCTTCGCCGCCGCCTCCCCCAACAGCACCACCGGCACATCAGCCAGCATCATGCCGAGGGTGGTGCCGGCAACGACCGCGACCAGCGTGTGGTATTTGGCTGCCAGCGCCACGGTGGCGATCTGCGTCTTGTCGCCGATCTCCAACAGGAAGAACGAGATCACCGAAGTGCCATAGGCCCCGAAGCGCGCCGGCCGCTCGCCCGCTGCCGCGGGCCGGTCGGGAATCAGCATCCACACCGCCGTGCCGAGGAACGATGCCGCCAGCAGGTAGCGCATCAGCGCCGGACTGATCGTCGCGGCGAGCAGCGTGCCGACCGCGCCGGCGGCGAAGTGGTTGACGAGGGTGGCGGTGAGAATCCCGCAGATGACCGGCACGGGCGCGCGGAAGCGCGCCGCCAGAACCAGGGCGAGAAACTGTGTTTTGTCGCCGATCTCGGCGAGCGCGACGACGCCCGCCGAAACGAGAAATGCTTCCATAACACCCTTGGTTTGCGTCCCGCAAAGGCCGGGAGTAGCATGCCACGTGCGTTCGTATCCGTCGTGGATGAGTGCGCTTTGTTTGAATGTGTTGACTTCATATCCCGCCCCGCGCTTCTCATCCGTGCGCGAACGCAGGTGCAGGCCGCTGGCCCAAGCGCTGCGCATTGACTGACTGCCGATCGTGTGCCTTGAAGCCTTGACCTGTCTGACTGTTCACGCGGTACATGCGACCGACCCGTGCGGCTCGCCGCTGTCCGCTTTTGCAAGAGAGACTTCCTGATGACGACGATTTACGTGGGCAATCTGCCCTTCAACGCCACCGAGCAGGACGTGAAGGCCTTGTTTGAACGTCACGGTAAAGTGGAATCCGTGAAGCTCATCAACGACCGGGAAACCGGCAAACCGCGTGGGTTCGGATTCGTCGACATGCCCCAGGCCGAGGCGCAGACCGCGATCGAGGCCCTGAACGGCTTTCAGATGAACGGCCGGCCGCTGCGCGTCAACGAAGCACAGGAGCGCCCACAACGCCCCCGCCAGGGTGGCGGTCCGTTCCGCCGCTGACTATATCGAAGACTCTGCGGGACAAGAAAACCCCGCCGCGCGCGGGGTTTTTTATGCTACCTGCGAAACTGCCCGCCGCGAACGCCGGACCAGCCTGAATAACGGGTAGGTCACTACCAGTACACCCACGGCCAGGAGACTCGGGCGACGATTGCCGAGAACAAACGCCGTGAGCAACGCCGCGGCGGAAACTAGCACGATGCCGGGGACCCACGGATAACCGAATGCCCGGTAGGGGCGCGGCAGATCGGGCTCGCGCCGACGCAGAATGAACAGTGCTCCGTTGCACAGCAGATCGGCGAATGCGTTGAGAAATGCCGTAGCGGCATACAATGTCTCGAACCCGCCCACGGTGGCGAACACGATCGCGCTGCCGGCGCTCAGCCACAGCCCCGTCAGTGGCACACCCTGGCGCGTGACGTAGGCGCCAAAGGGCATGAACAGCCCATCGCGGCTCATGCCGTAGAGGATGCGCGGAGCAAGCAACATCGCGGTGTTGAGGACCCCGAGAGCAGCGATGACCGCCAGCAGCGCCACGGCGGTTCCCGCCGCGGGTCCGTACAGCCTGGCCAGCGCATCGCCCACCGCCAGTTTGGACGTGCCCAGCTCCGCGGGCGACAGCACGTGCAGCACGGCGGCATTGACCGCGAGGTAGATCCCGATGACCAGCAACACGCCGTACAACAACGCCCGCGGCACGGTGCGGCCCGGGTCCCTCGTCTCCTCCGAAAAGTAGCAGGCGGAGTTGAACCCACCGTAGACCTCCAGAACGATCTGCACGGAGACGATGATCGCGATGAGGCCCGCCCCATGAGTCGCCGCCGCAGCCGCGCGAGCAGGACCCCCTGGCGGCCCTGAGTAAGCAAACGCCGCCACCACCAGCGCCAACAGCATCAGTACCTTGAGCAGGCTCACCAGCTGCGCCATCGTGCTGCTGGTGCGTAGCCCCAGCGAATTGAGCGTCGCGAACACCACGATCAATCCCGGTGCCAGGAGCTTCTCGTGGCCCGCCAAGGCGGGCAGCGCTTGAGCCAGAAACTCGCTGCTGGCAACCGCGAGGTACCCGATTGCGATGCTCTGGATGCCGAAGTCACCCCAACCGGACGCGAAACCGAGGTAGTCGCCGAAGCCACGGCGCACGTAGACGTAAGGCCCGCCGGCCTTCGGGATCGCCGTGGCAAGCTCCGCCAGCGTGTTGGCCGCCATCAGCACGTAGATTCCGAGGGACAGCCACACCAGGTAGATCAGGCCCGGCTCGCCCAGCCGCCCGGCGGTCGGGCCGGGCGTGCGCATGATGCCCACACCTACCA
>CATPBQ010000286.1 GCA_955652795.1 uncultured Steroidobacteraceae bacterium
GCCACGAGGAGTCCCTGAGCAGGGTGCCGATCAGCGTGACGGCGTTAACCCAGGAGGCGATGGACCAGAAGGGGATCAAGGACTTTCTGGACATCGCGCGGTTTACGCCGGGTGTAAACATCGACAACTCCGCAACCAACGCGATTTCCATACGCGGCATCTCCTCCTCGGGCGGCGCCGGGACGACCGGCATCTATATCGACGACACGCCCATTCAGATGCGCTCGGTGGGCTTCAACCCGGACGACACTCTGCCGAAGACTTTCGACCTCGAACGCGTGGAGATATTGCGCGGGCCACAGGGAACCCTGTTCGGCGCAGGTGCCGAGGGCGGGGCGGTGCGCTACATCCTGACTCAGCCCAGTGTCACCAGCACCAGCACCTACATGCGCAGCGAGGCGTCCTACACCCAGTACGGCCAACCCAGCTTTGAGTTAGGAATCGCTCACGGGCAACCGCTCATCGACGGAACCCTAGGCGTGCGTGGCAGTGTGTGGTACCGGACCGATGGCGGCTGGATCAACCGCGTCGACCCGACAACGCGCGCGGTCGCGGACCACAACATCAACCGCGGCGGTACGCTGGTCGCGCGCCTGGCGGCACTGTGGCAGCCAGCCGGCTCGTTCAGTGTCGCACCGAGCATTCTGTACCAGCATGCCAAGAAGGACGACGACTCGACTTACTGGCCGGCCTACTCCAACCCCGGCGCCGGGAACTTCAACACGGCCACGCCGGAGCGGATCCCGGATGACGATGAGTACTATCTGCCGGCGCTGAAGGTCCAGTGGGACCTGGGCAAGAGCCAGATCATCTCCAACACCTCCTACTTCCATCGCAAGCAGCTGACCGCATATCAGGGCACCGTCTTCGACCTGGCCTACTATCAGACGGCGGGTTGGCCGACCAATCCCAATACCGGCGGCCTGGGCTGCGGCCCGACCTCGACAACGCCGGTGTCGCCCTGCTCCTGGTACCCGTTGCTCGACGGCACAGGCGTGCACCTGCCGGGGGGCTTCGGTAACTACCAGACGCCCAACATCATGACCAACACCCAGCAGGGCTATACGCAGGAGTTGCGTTGGCAGTCCACCGACGACTCCGCGAAGCTGCGCTGGACGCTGGGACTGTTCTGGCAGCTCGCCAAGGAAGGCAGCATCGAGGAGCTGAAGGACGCGCAGATCGATGCGTTCTTCACGTACCTGTATGGAGTCCCGGCAACCTCAGTGTTCGTGAACGCGAACGGCGGAGCCAACTACGGTTGCAACGGCGATGGAACCTACACGTTGATTCCGGCGTGTGACATCTACTACAACGCCAACACGGCATTCGACCGTCAGATCGCCGGCTACGGCGAGCTGAGTTATGCATTCACCGACTGGTTCCGGGTCACGCTCGGCGAGCGCATCGCCCGGACCTCCTTCTCCCTCGACCACATCGCGGATGGTCTCGAGAACTTCAATCGCACGCCGGCGCAGGCGAGCCAGCACGAGACTCCCAACACGCCCAAAGTCACTCTCTCGTTCCAGGTCGACCCCAAGGACCTCTTCTACGCCACCTACGCCAAGGGCTTCCGGATGGGCGGCGGCAATGCGCCGCTGCCGTCGTATTGCGACTTCGATCTCGCGGCGGCGGGCTATCCGAACGGTGCACCGCTCACGTATAAGTCCGACGCGACGCAAAGCTACGAGCTCGGGTCGAAGAACACGCTTGGACAGGTGCTGCGCATCGCGACCAGCGTCTACTACATCAAGTGGAACGCCATCCAGCAGAATGTCTATGTCGCCGGCGGCTGCGGCCTGCAATTCACTGACAACCTGGGTACGGCGGTCGCCTGGGGCGGGGACCTGCAGGCGGAGCTCGCGCTCGGCGCGCTGCACATCGATCTGGCGACCGGCTACACCAGCGCGCGCTATACCAAGAACTCACCGGCAGACTGCAGTGCCGGTGGAATTCCGTGCAAGGCGAGCAATGGGGACGCCATTTCAGGGCAGGCCGCGATCGACTACGCGCCTGGCCTCAATCCGCCATTTACCGTGGCACTGGGGGCGGAGTACGGCTTCAAGCTCGGCCAGCGTGATGCCTTCGTGCGTGCCGACTGGGAGTACCAGAGCCGCAATCCCTGGCCGTCCACGCTGCAGAATCCCAATGACGTGGCGCAGTACAACCCCAACACGTATACGCTGCCTTCGACGAGCTTCACATCGATACGCGCGGGCGTGAATATGGGCGACTGGCAGGTCGCGGTTTTCGTCGACAACCTGTTCGATTCCCACACCCTCGCCAACTACGCGTTGGGACAGGTGGATCCCTACAACCCCGCCGGATCACCCACGGTGCAGCAGAACCACTACATCTACCGCCCGCGCAGCCTGGGCCTCACCGCGACCTGGCGGCTGGGCCCGGGACACTAGCGCGCGCGGCTTACGGCCATGTCTGGCGGGCGAGCGAACAGCACGGTGGGGGAAGGCGGCGTTTTGCGTGCGGCACCGGGGCCGTGGGCCAGCGATCGGTGTGCCCAGGCGATCGCGGCCCAGCGTCCCGGTCACGCGCTCAGCCGCGAGCTCTACTGCAATGCGGACCTGTTTGAGCGCGAGGTGCAGCGGCTGATCCTGCGCCACTGGCATTGCGCGGGACACCAGAGCCAGGTGCGCGAGCCGGGGGATTTCTTCACCATCGACATCTGCGGCGAGTCACTCATCATCGTGTGCGCTCAAGACCGTCGGGTCCACGCACTGCACAACGTGTGCCGGCATCGCGGCTCACGCGTGTGCACGGAGCCGGCGGGACACGCCCGCGGCGGCATGTTCGTCTGCCCATACCACGCCTGGAGCTACGGCCTCGACGGGGGTTTGCGCGCCGCGCGCCACATGCCGGCCGGGTTCGATCGCTCGGCGTACGGCCTGAAACCACTACATACGAAGGTCATGGACGGCCTGATCTTCGTGTCATTGGCCGAAACGCCCCTCGGGCTCGAGCACGTCGAGGCGGCGCTCGCCGGGTCCGCGCGCATCTACGGCTGGGCGCAGGCGAAGGTGGCTCATCGTGCGACTTATGCCGTCAATGCCAACTGGAAGCTTGCGGTAGAGAACTACATGGAGTGCTACCACTGTGGTCCGGCCCACGCGGAGTACTCGAGGTTCCATCTGTACGCGCGACCGGCCGCGCTCAACCGGGAAGCCGACGAGCGTGTCCGGCAGCGGGCGCGCACGCTCGGTCTTACGATCGAGGAACTCGACCGCTGGGGCCTGAACGCGCGCCCGGGCCAGGAGGCGGCCGGCAGCGTGCGTTCCGCACTCGCCGACGGTGCGGTCAGCGGCAGCGAGGACGGCCGGCCGCTCGCGCCCCTCATGGGGCAGTTTCCCGACTATGACGGCGGTGTGACGTTTTTCGACGTCGGGTTGACCAGCAGCTTCCTCGCCTACCCGGATCACGGGCTGATCTACCGGTTCATTCCCAGGACCGTGCACAGCACCGATATGGAAGTCATCTGGCTCGTGCGGGACGATGCGCGGATCAGTGTCGACTACGACCTCGAGCGGCTGACCTGGTTGTGGAAAGTCACGAGCGTGGCTGACAAGCGCATCATCGAGCTGAATCAGCAGGGCATCAACTCGCGCTTCTACGAGCCCGGCCCGTATAGTCCGATGGAGCAGCATACCCGGCACTTCGTCGAGTGGGTTCTTGCCGAATTGCGCTGAGGTGCGCAGCGCGCGCTAACGGTGGTACCGTGGCGGCCGCATGCCACCAGGCGACACACCCGCCGCCGCCGCCGGAGCGCAGTCCCGCGCTGAAAGACTGAACACCAGGGCTGCCGGGGTCGTCGGACTCGCGGTGCTCTGCAGCCGCGTGCTGGGACTGGCACGCGAGCAGATCTTCGCGGCGCTGTTTGGCGGCGGGCGCGTCATGGACGCGTTCACCATCGCCTTTCGCATACCGAACCTGCTGCGCGACCTGTTCGCGGAGGGCGCGCTGTCCACCGCGTTCGTCACAGTGTTCACCCGCACCGCGGCGCTGGAAGATGACGCCGCCGCCTGGCGGCTCGCCGATAAGGTGGCAACCCTTAGCGCCGTCTTCTTGAGCGCGATCACCGTGCTGGGGATCATTACGGCGCCCTGGCTGGTGGCCGCACTGGCGCCCGGCTTCGATCCCGGCAAGGCGGCGCTCACCGTAACCCTCACCAGGGTCATGTACCCGTTCATCCTGCTGGTGTCGCTCGCCGCGCTGGTCATGGGCATGCTGAACGCGCGCAACGTGTTCGGCATTCCGGCGATGGCGTCGAGCTTCTTCAATCTCGGCTCGATCATCGCCGGGGTGTTGCTCGGCTACTGGCTCGATCCGCACTTCGGAACGCGCGCGATTCTGGGACTCGCCATCGGTACCCTGATCGGCGGCGCGCTGCAGCTTGTGGTGCAACTGCCGGTGCTGCGCCGCGCGGGCTACGCGTTTCACGCGGATTTTCGCTGGCGCGACCCGGGTGTGCGCGCGATCCTGCACCTGATGGGGCCGTCGGTGATCGCCGCGAGCACCACCCAGGTGAACGTGCTGGTCAACTCGGTGTTCGCCTCGCAGCTCGGCGACGGCCCGACATTCTGGCTGACGGTGGCGTTTCGCCTGATGCAGCTGCCGCTGGGAGTCTTCGGCGTCGCGCTCGGCACCGTCGCGCTGCCGCTGCTGGCGCGCATGGCGGCGACCGGCAACACCGAGGCGTTTCGCAGCGAGCTGGCGCGCGGCATGCGGCTCGCGTTTCTGATGACCATCCCGGCGAGCGTCGGTCTCATGGTGCTCGCCGAGCCCATCATCTCGGTGCTCTACCAGCACGGCCGTTTCGGGGCTCGCGAGACGGCGGAATCCGCGGCTGCGCTGCGCTTCTACGCCATCGGGCTGTGCGGCTACGCGGCGCTCAAGGTGCTGGTGAACGCCTTCTACGCGCTCGACCGCCGCAAGACACCGATGGTGGTCAGTTTTGTCGCGGTGGCTCTCAACCTGCTGTTGAACTGGATCTTCACCGTACATTTCGGCTGGGGGCATCGCGGGCTGGCGTTCTCCACCGCCTGCGTAGCCACCACTAACTTCCTCATTCTGTACCTCCTCATGCGCTCATACCTCGGGCGCCTGGAATCGCGAGCGATGCTGGCGCTGCTGTGGAAAGTGGCGCTGGCCTCGGCCGTGCTCCTGGGTATTTCCTGGGCGGGCGCGCATTGGCTGCTCGCGGACTGGGCGGTGCAGCACTTCTGGCCGAAGTGCGTGAGCCTCGTCCTTGTCATCGCCACCGGCGCTGCCGCGTTCTTCTTCTGTGCCAATGCGCTTGGGATCGGCGAAGTCCACGAGATTGCCCGCGCCGTGCGCCGCAGGTTGCGTCGCGCCTGAGTACCTGAGCGGGTGATGCCCGGCCCGATCCCGGCGCCGGCGAAGCCGGCGGTGTGTGCCGCCGGCCGCATTCAGTATCAATTCAGCCAAAGGACCGGATGATGCAACACATGAAGCCGTACATTCGCATACTCGCGCCCCTGGCACTGTTGGGTGGTGGCGCACCGGCGTTCGCGCAGGTGTATCAGTACCCGCCCGCGCGCCCGCTGCAGTGGTTCATCGACGGCGGCGCAAGCATCACGCAAGGACGCACCGCGGACTTTCTCGACAGCGGCTGGAGCATTGGCACCGGATTCACCCTGCGACCGGTTCCAGGGCAGCCGTTCATGCTGCGGGCGGATCTCAATTACAGCCGCTACAGCGCCACCAACCAGCTCATCTCGCTCGGTCAGGCCGTGAACCAGACACAGGTCGACAATGGTTCCGGCCAGACGGTCACCGCGTTTCTGAACGGGGTACTGGAGGCACCGGTCAGCGCCTGGGCGCGTTTCTACGCCACCGGCGGGGTGGGACTGGGGTATCGCCGCATCGAACTCACCCAGAATGGCTTCCTGTGCGACCCCTTCTTCTGTGGGTCGGGCTTCGGGCGCAACTCGGTGGTGGCGAGTGAAGGCACGACGCGCTTCGCGTGGAATGCGGGCGTCGGTGTGGACTTCGCGCTGCCGGCCGGTCAGTCCTGGTTCGTCGAGGCGCGCTACGAGCGCATCGAGACCCAGGAGCCGACGGAGTTCATCCCGATCCGCTTCGGCTTGCGCTTTTAAGTCGCAAACCCGATGCACGCCGTGAGGATTCGCTCCAGCACGGCGCGCATCGGGGCGGCGAATCCCTCATCCCACGCGCACGGCCAGTTAGCCTCGTCGAGGGCGCCGGCCGGCTCGCGCAGGTAACCGCGGCACGCGAGCTCCATCTGCACGGCATGCACGCCGTCCTGCGGGCAACCGTAGTGGCGGGTCGTGTAGCCGCCTTTGAAGCGACCGTTGGTAACGCGCGAGAAATCCGTCGCATCACACAGCCGTTCGATGCGCTGCGTCAGCGAGGCAGCGCAGCTCGCGCCGGAGAAACTGCCGAGGTTGAAGTGAGGCAGTGTGCCCGCGAACAGACGCGGGACGGCTGAGCGGATCGAGTGACAGTCGTACAGCACCAGCACCGGGTGCATGCGGCGCAGCCGCGCGATCTCCTCTTCTATGGCGCGGTGATACGGCTCGAAGTACTCGCGCCGGCGCGCGCTGATCTCCCCGGGCGGGGGCGCACACCCGGCGCGGTACAGGGGCTCGCCGTCGAAGGTGGTGGTGGGACATAGCTCGGTGGTGGCCTGTCCGGGGTAGAGCGACGCGCCCGACGGGTCACGATTCGGATCGATGACGGTGCGCGACACGCCGGTGCGCACGATGCTTGCGCCCAGGTCCCCGGCAAACCCGTACAGGCGCTCGATCCACCAGTCGGTATCCTTGCGCGCCAGCCACGGGGAGGCGAGTTGCGCTTCGATGGCGCCCGGTATGCTGGTCCCGGTGTGCGGCATGCACAGCAGCAGGGGTGCCGAGCCGCGCCGCACGGTGAGCCATGGGGCTGAGGACTCCTCGATCATCGGGGCCGAACCTCCTACAGCTGCGTCGTCCTGGCCAATCATCAATAATGTACGCCATGACGAGCCTGTGGTTTGAATCGGCGCTGCTGCCGCAGGGTTGGGCGCGGGGCGTGCGCCTGAGCGCCACGGACGGATACATCGAGCGCGTTACCGCGAACGTGCAAGCCGCCGATACCGATGAACGCCATGGGATTGCGCTGCCCGGTCTTCCCAACGTGCACAGCCACGCCTTCCAGCGGGGTCTTGCGGGACTTACCGAGCGCCGCGGACCCGGGGACGACAGCTTCTGGAGCTGGCGTGAGCTCATGTACCGCTTCGTCGAGCGCATCGATCCGGACGAGTTCGAGGCGATCAGCGCGCTCGCGTTTGCGGAGATGCTGGAGGGGGGCTTCACGCACGTCGGCGAATTTCACTACCTGCACCACGATCGCGGCGGTGTGCCGTTCGCGGATCCCGGCGAGCTCGCCGGGCGCCTTGCCGCGGCCGCTGCCCACACTGGAATCGGACTCACGCTCCTGCCGACCTTCTACGCGCACAGTGGTTTTGGCGGAACCGCACCCACAAGCCGGCAGCGCCGCTTCATCAACGATCCGGAGCGCTTCGCGCGCATCCTCGAAGCCAGCCGCATGGCGGTGCGCGCGCTCGCGGGAGCCAGCGTCGGCGTGGCGCCCCACAGCCTGCGCGCGGTGACTCCCGAGGAGCTCAGCGCCGTGGTGCAGCTCGCACAAGGCGGCGTCATCCACATCCATGTCGCGGAACAGACCCGCGAGGTCGAGGAGTGCGTGGCGTGGAGCGGCCGCCGGCCCGTCGAGTGGCTGCTCGACAGCCAGGCGGTCGATGAACGCTGGTGCCTGGTGCACGCGACGCACGCCACGCCTGGCGAGCTCTCGGCAGTCGCGGCGCGGCGCGCCGTGGTCGGCCTGTGTCCGCTGACCGAATCGAGTCTCGGCGATGGGATATTCCCGGCGACGGAGTTCCTCGCGCACCACGGCCGCATCGGCATCGGCAGCGATTCCAACATCCTGCTGGATGCCGCCGAAGAGCTGCGCACCCTCGAGTACTCCCAGCGCCTTCGGCAACACGCTCGCAACGTGCTCGCCTCGGGCGCCGGCGCCTCAACCGGACGCTGCCTGTTCGACGGCGCGCTCGAGGGTGGCTGGCAGGTGCTGCAGGGCGGCACGCCCGGGCAGGGGCGTACGGCCGGGCTCGCCCCTGGGGCGCCGCTGGACGTGGTCAGCCTCGCGCGCGGCCATGCGGCGCTCCTCGAACGGCGCGACGATGAGATCCTGGACAGCTGGATCTTTGCCGCTGGCCGCAGCGTCATCGACTGCGTGTGGCGCGCCGGCGTCAAGGTGGTGAGTAACGGGCGCCATCGCGATCGCGACGCGATCCTCGCTCGCTACGCCCGCGCCCTGCAGAGGCTGCGCGCCTCGGACACAACATCATGCTGAAGAAAATCTCGGCTGCCGTGCTGGCCATCGTGGGTGCCATCGCCGTAGGCGCAGTGGCGCTGCACCGGCACGAGCCGATCAATGCGCTGTGGATCATGACCGCGGCGGTGTGCATCTATCTTCTGGGCTACCGCTTCTACGCCGCCTGGATCGCTGCCCGCGTGCTCAGCGTCGATGCATCGCGCGCCACGCCCGCGGAGCGACTCAACAACGGACGCGACTTCGTGCCGACGCACCGCGTGATCGTATTCGGCCATCACTTCGCCGCTATCGCCGGACCCGGACCGCTCGTGGGTCCGACGCTGGCAGCGCAGTTCGGCTACCTGCCGGGCACGCTATGGATCCTGGTGGGTGCGGTGCTGGGCGGCTGCGTACAGGATATGATCATCCTGCTGCTGTCCACGCGCCGTGACGGGCGCAGCCTCGGCCAAATGGCGCGCGATGAACTGGGTCCCCTGGGCGGCTTCGCCGCTCTCATCGGCACGCTCATCATCATGATCATCCTGAGCGCGGTGCTGGGATTGGTGATCGTCAATGTCATGAAGCACAGCCCGTGGGCCACCTCCACGGTGCTCGCCACCATCCCTGCGGCGCTGATCGTCGGCCTGTACCTGCGCCTGTGGCGGCCGGGGCGGGTGCTCGAAGGATCGCTGCTCGGGGTAACGCTGGTGCTGCTGGCGCTGCTCGCCGGCGGCTGGGTCGATCACCAGCCGCTGCTGCGTCCGCTGTTCGACTATTCGGCCATCGCGCTCGCGGGCTTCGTGATCGCCTACGGCTTCTGCGCGGCGATCCTGCCGGTGTGGCTGCTGCTCGCGCCGCGCGACTATCTGTCGACCTTCCTCAAGCTCGGCACGGTGGTGCTGCTAACGGTGGCCATCGTGCTGACGCACCCGCAGATCAAGATGCCGGCGGTGACGGCCTTCACCGACGGCACGGGTCCCTTGTTCGGCGGCAAGGTGTTTCCGTTCGTGTTCATCACCATTGCCTGCGGCGCGGTGTCGGGCTTTCACGCGCTGGTGGCGAGCGGCACGACTCCCAAACTCATCACCAACGAAGCGGACGTGCGGCTGGTCGGCTACGGCAGCATGGCGCTCGAATCCTTCGTGGCCATCATGGCGCTCATTGCGGCGACGCTGCTCGACCCGGGGGTGTTCTTCGCCATCAACGCCGGCGCCGGCGTTGTGGGCGCGAGCCCCGCGGCGGCGGTGCACACCATCAGCAGCTGGGGCTATCCGGTCACGGTGGAGCAGATGCAGGCACTCGCCAACGCCATGGGCGAGCGCACCCTGTTCGCGCGCAGTGGCGGGGCGCCATCCCTGGCGGTGGGTATGGCGAGCATTTTCGGCAGCACCTTCGGCCGCGGGCTGCTCGCGCTGTGGTATCACTTCGCCATCATGTTCGAAGCGGTATTCATCATGGCGGTCCTCGATGCCGGCACCCGCGTCGGCCGCTTCATGCTGCAGGATCTGCTCGGGCACCTCTGGCAGCCCCTGGGACGTACCTCGTGGTATCCGTCGGTGCTGCTCGCCAGTGCGCTCATGGTCGGCGCATGGGGTTACTTCCTGTACATCGGCGTGATCGACCCGAACGGTGGCGTGAACATTCTGTGGCCGCTGTTCGGCATTTCCAACCAGATGCTGGCCGGCATCGCGCTGTCGGTGGCGACGGGAATCATCATCAAATCGGGCAAGGCACGCTATGCGCTCGTGACCCTGGTGCCGCTCGCATGGCTCGCGCTCATTACCACGACCGCGGCGTGGCAGAAGATCACCAGTGCTGACAGCCGCATCGGGCTGTTCGCCGCAGCCGATGACCTGGCGAGCAAGCTGGCCTCGGGCGCGCTGGCGCCGGAGCGCGCCGCGGTCGCCCCGCAACTCATATTCAATCAGCGCCTCGATGCCTGGATCACGATATTGCTGCTGACGATCCTGTGGTTCGTGATCCTCGACATGGCGCGGGTATGTATGCGGCGTCTGCGGGGCTTGCCCCTGCGCTCGAGCTCGGAAGCGCCGTATCAGCTGAGCCGCCTGCAGGGCGCGACGGCGCAGGCGCAGCCATGAGGAGCGTGGCACACCTGGCGGTGCGGCACGCCGCGGCGCTCTGGAGCGCCTTGCGCATGGCTTGCGGCGATGACGCCTATGAGCGCTACTGCGCGCATCGGGCGGCGCGGCATGCGCTCGAGCCGGCCCTCAGCCGCCGCGCCTTCTACGAGGACACGCAACGGCGCAAGTGGAGCGGCGTCAGCCGCTGCTGTTGATCGCCCGGCGCGGGTTCGCGTCTGTCAGTTCACCCGCATGTTGCGGATGAGGCGCCGGTCTATGTACCCGCGTGCGTCCAGCACCAGGCGATCCTGGGCCTGCTGCAGCTGGTGCAGGCAGAACATGACCACGATGCAGGAGATCAGTGCCGTGAGGGTGGCATTGAAGGTGATCCCCAGCCCGAGCGTGACGCCGGAGATGTCCCCGCGCAGCGCACCCTGGGCCTCCTGCAGGGCCCGGCCGATGCCGCGCACCGTGCCTACGAACCCGACGGCCGGGATCGCCCACGCGGTGAAGCGCACCATGGACAGTTGCGCGTCCAGGCGGTCGAGTTCGTTCTCGCACTCGGCGCGCACCGCCTCCGCGGCGTCCTGCACGCTGCGTGTCGCTCCGAAGCGGTTCAGCGCCACCATCAGCGCCCGCGGCAACAGCATCTCCTGCTCCTGGCGTGGCAGGCTTTCGATCGGTCGACCGTAGGCGCGCGCGTCATCGGGCAGCACCACGTGCCCTTCGCCGAGCTCGATATAGGGCTTGTCAAGCAGGCGCCGGTTACGGGCCACCGCGGCCGCCTGGTACGCGATCAGCGACAGCGCCCAGGTCGCCAGGATCAGCGCCGCCTCCTGCTCGTAATCCTTCAGGATCACGAACGGGGAGCGCAGGTTGTGGGGCACCGGCTGTCCGGGTTTCAACTGGTCCTGCGGGATCGCGGGCTCGGCGAGGATCGCCGCGGCGCGCGGGCGGATCACGGTGGCGTAGAGCGACTGTACGAGGATCACGCTCACCAAGAGCGCGGCCAGGCTGAACAGGGCATCGCGGCCAACCGAGCGCATGAACTCATCTCCTGCAAAAGGACGCCCCGGCGCTCACGCGCCCGGGTCCGCACGCCGGCAAGCGCCGGCCGAAAGTGCCGGAAAATGCTAGCATTACACGCTTAACCTTGGGGCGTTGTTGGGCGCTTTCAGGCGGCGCGCAAGCGCTGGAAGGACGGTATGGCACTGAAAATAATGATTCTTGGGGCAAACGGCTTCATCGGCAGCGCGCTCACCAATGCGATCCTGCGCACCCGGCCCTGGGAGGTATACGGCATCGACCTGGCGGACAACAAGCTGGGCGATCTGCCGAAAACCGACCGCTTTCACTTCGTCGAAGGCGACATCACGATCAACAAGGAGTGGGTCGAGTACCACGTCAAGAAGTGCGACGTGGTGGTGCCGCTGGTAGCCATCGCCAACCCGGCGCAGTACGTGAGCCACCCGCTGCGGGTGTTCGAACTCGACTTCGAGGCCAACATCGACGTGGTGCGCCATTGCGTCAAGTACGGCAAGCGTCTCATCTTCCCCTCGACCTCCGAGATCTACGGCATGTCGCCCGATGCGGTGCTCGATGAGGAGAGCAGCCCGCTGGTGTATGGCCCGATCAACAAGCAGCGCTGGATCTACGCCGCCTCCAAGCAGCTGCTCGACCGTGTCATCTTCGCCTACGGCGTGCGCGACAACCTCGACTACACCCTGTTCCGGCCGTTCAATTTCATCGGTCCGAATCTCGACAATGTCGAGGAACCGAAGGAAGGCAGCTCGCGGGTGTTCACGCAGTTTCTCTCCAACGTGCTCTACAAGCGGCCGATCAAGCTGGTCGACGGCGGCAGCCAGAAGCGCTCGTTTACCTATATCGACGATGCCATCGAAGCCCTGCTGACGATCCTCGAGAACCAGGATGGCTGCGCCACCCGGCGCATTTTCAACATCGGCAACCCGGGCAACTGCATCTCGATCCGCGATCTGGCGCAGCGCACCATCAGGATTGCGCAGGAGTTCCCGGTGCTGCGCGACAACGCCCGGGCCACGGAGATCATCGATGTCTCCGCCGGCGAGTACTACGGCAAGTACTACCAGGACATCCAGGTGCGCGTACCTAACGTCGAAGCCGCCAGGCGCGATTTGGGCTGGCGGCCAACCACCGATATGGATACCGCAATCCGGCGCACCATCGAGTTCTACGTGAAGCAGGAAGGCTTCGGCACGCGCGCGGCGGCGATGGCGGCGGGCATCTAGCACCCGTATCTGCCCGCGGCATGGACTTACGACTGGGGCAGGGGCTGCGCGGCCGGCTCGGCTGGCTGGTGTGGATCATCCTCGCGGCTGCCTGGTTCGCCACAGTGCAGGTGCGGCCGATGCTCGATCCCGACGAGGGCCGTTACGCCGAGATCCCGCGCGAGATGCTGGCGAGCGGTGACTGGAGCACGCCGCGTTTGGACGACCTGAAGTATTTCGAGAAGCCGCCGCTGCAGTACTGGGCGACGGCCGTGGCGTACGAGGCATTCGGCCTGCAGCAGTGGAGCGCGCGGCTGTGGAGCGTGGGACTGGCGTTCGCGTGCCTGCCGCTGGTGTTTGCATGGGTGGCGCGCCTGTACGGGCGCGACAGCGCGCTCCTGGCCCTGACGGCGCTCGCGGTCAGTCCGTTCTTCGTGATCGTCGGCCATCTCAACCTGCTGGACGGCGGCTTCACCTTCTGGCTTACCGCCACGGTGTTGGCTTTCACATGGGCGCAGACCTTGCCGCCGGCATCTTCCGCCGAACGGCGCTGGATGCTCAGCGCCTGGGGGGCGGGGGCGCTGGCGGTGCTCTCCAAGGGAATCGTCGTCGGGGTGCTCGCCGGCGCGGCCCTCATCCTCTACACGCTCAGCGAGCGTGACACGCGCACCTGGCGGCGGCTGCACCTGGGCGCCGGCCTGGCGCTGTTCACGGCTATTGCCGCCCCGTGGTTTGTCGTGGTATCGCTGCGCAATCCCAGCTTCCCGGAATTCTTCTTCGTACATGAGCATTTCACGCGCTTCCTGACCACGGTGCACCAGCGCGTGGAGCCGTGGTGGTACTTCCTGCCGTTGCTGCTGCTCGGGGTGCTGCCGTGGATTGCACCCCTGGCGCGGGCCTGCCACCGCGCTTGGGCTGGGGCGGCCCTCGACACGGCGGCCCCTTCCGCGGCCGCAGCGTCCGGCGCGGCGGTGCCGCAGTTCAAACCCCTCAAGTTCCTGCTGATCTTCGCCGCGGTCACACTGGTGTTCTTCTCTGCTTCCGGATCCAAGCTCGCGCCCTACATCCTGCCCATGCTGCCGGTGCTGGCGGCCGTTACCGGCGCACGCAGCGGCGCCGGGGGCGAGTTCGCGCGCCACGCGGCGCGCATTGGCGCGGGGCTGGTGGTGCTCATTGCGGCGGGACTCCTTGTCTATAGTGCGCAGCGCAACAGTTATGTACCGCATCAGGCGCTGTGGTGGGCACTGGCGGGCGCCCTGGCAGCGCTCGTGGCCGTGGCGGTGACCTTCAGAACTCAACCCCGCCTGCAGATCCCTGCAGCGATCGTGACCGCCGCAAGCGCGATCTTCGCGTGGCAGTGCCTGTTGTGCGAGTACACCGTCATCCCGCCGGCGCGCTCGGCGCGCGATCTGGTGAGCACCGCGCGCCCCTTCATCGGCGCGCACACGCCGCTCTACAGCGTCGGTCAGTATCGCGAGACGGTGTCACCGTATCTGGGGCGCACGCTGCAGCTGGTCGGCTATGAGGGAGAGCTGCAGTTCGGGCTGCAGGAGCAGCCCGACAAGCGCATGGCGCTGCCGGAATTCGCCGCCCGCTGGAGCGCGGGGGGCGACGCCGTGGCATTCTTCGATCCCGGAGTCTGGGATGAGTGGCGGCGGCGCGGGCTGCCCGGGCGCGTGATTGCCGCCGACAACTACACCGTCGCTGTGAGTCGCCTGTGAAGCTTGCCGATTTTGCCGTGCTGTCGTGTGGCGTGCTGCTCAACGCGTTGGCGCAGCTGGGGCTCAAAGCGGCCACCCGCGTGAGCGGCCCGCTGCTTGCCACCGACGCCGCCGTGTGGAAGAAGGGGCTCGACCTGCTGGTCGTGCCCTCGTTATGGTATGCGCTGTGCGCCTACGGCCTCAGCGTCGTCGTGTGGCTGGTGGGCCTGTCGCGGGTGCCGGTGAGCCAGGCGTACCCGCTGCTTTCGCTCGGCTATGTCATCAACGTTGGCCTCGCCTGGTGGCTCCTGGGCGAGGTACCCAATGCGCAGCGCGTTGCCGGAATCGGCATCATCGTGCTGGGTGTCGTACTGGTGGCCCGCTCATGAACGATTCGAGCAAGCAAGTGAACCGGATGCTGCCCTTTACGCGCCCGAGCATCGACGAGGACACGATCGAGGCGGTGGCCGAGGTGCTGCGCTCGGGCTGGCTGGCGAGCGGACCGAAGGTCGCGCAACTCGAGGCTGAGCTGTCGAGCTATTTCGGGGGACGGCCGGTGCGCACCCAGACCTCCGCGACGGCGGGCCTCGAGATGGCGCTGCTTGCCTGTGGCATAGGCAAGGGCGACGAAGTCATCACGCCGGCGCTGAGCTTCGTGGCCACCGCCAACGTCATCGTGCGCGTGGGCGCCCGCCCGGTGTTCGTGGACGTGGGACTGGACTCGCGCAACATCGATCTGGACCAGGTGGCGGCGGCGATCACACCGCGCACCCGCGCCATCCTGCCGGTGCATTTTGCCGGCCTGCCGGTGGACATGGAGC
>CATPBQ010000287.1 GCA_955652795.1 uncultured Steroidobacteraceae bacterium
GGCGGTAGCCGACCGAGTCGACGCTCGCCCTGGCATTCCAGCTCGCGATGAGCTGCCGAACTTGCGCGCGCCGCGGGTGATCGCGCAGTGCGTCGGTATCGAGCACGCCCAGCAGCAGCGTGCGCCAGCGTGCCAGGAACACGGCGCGGTCGTCGAGCTGGATACGCAGCATGTCGGCGGGCGTAACCTTGCCCTGCAATGCCAGCAGATCATCGCGGATCTGGCCGGCCCGCGCCCCGAGATCGTATTCCGCACCCAGCGTCGCCACGTCCCCGCCGATGAGTTGCAGCTGATGATCGTCGGCCGCCACGCGCGCGTTGGCGGTCCAGATGAGCCCCAGCGGCGGATCCACGATCCGTGGGTGATCCGCCGTGGTGGTCCAGGGCGCGCCGTCGCGGGCGCGCGTCGCTCCGGTGTCCTCGGGGATGCGGCCATAGATGGTCCAGCCGATGTGGCCTTGGGCGTCGCCGATCACCACGTTCTGGTGGGGAATGCCCACACCGGGGGCGAGCGCCAGCGCCTCGGCGACCGAGGTTGCGCGCTCCAGTGCCAGCAGGCCCAGGTTGGTCGCCGCCGCCTGTTGAGCCAGCCAGGAGCCGAACCAACAGCTGTGCTGCGCTTCATCGGCGCGCAGCAACACGCCTGCAGGAGCGGATTTCACCTCCAACACAACCGCGGCCTGACCGTGCACCCGGATCTCCTCCGGCACCACCGACAGCGCTACCGGGCCCGAGGGCGTCGTCAGCTCGTGCGGCCCGACCGCGGTGCACGGCACCTCGGTCACATCCACCCAGGCGCCGTAACTATTGGTAAAACCCCAGGCGATGTGTCCGTTCGATCCGGCGACCAGTAGCGGCGCTCCGGGCAGCGTGACGCCGTTCAGGTCGAGTGCAGCTCCAGCGCCCGAGACGGTCCTGAGGCGTGCGTGATACCAGACCGGCGGGACCCGCTGCCCGAGGTGCATATCGTTGGCGATGAGCGCGGCGCCCGTCGCGGTCAGGCGGCCGGCAACCGCCCAGCTGTTGCTGCCCGCCGCCGACGCGCGTGGGACGCTCTCGGGCACCGTCGCCGCAGCGCCGCCGTTGCGCACATCCAGCACCTCCGCAGCCGGCACCGCAGCCTGCGCCGCAGCCCCCGCCGTAGCGGACGGGGGCGCCGCGGGCGCATCCCAGCTGGTTCCAGCCGGGTACAGAAAGCTGAGGCCGCACTTCCAGCCCGCGCCGCACTGCGGCCCGCCGAGCCGCGTGTTGATTTCCTGGCGCAGGATCTCGCGCCGCAGGCCATTCACCTGCAGATCCCACCACATCGCATGCTCGACCAGGACCGTATCCTCCGGGCGCCACGGCACCGGCGGCTGCCCCAGCGCCCAGTACTCCCAGGGCCGTCCGGCAAGACCTGCGAGCCCGGCATTCACACC
The DNA here is from genome assembly GCA_955652795.1 of uncultured Steroidobacteraceae bacterium. Taxonomy (GTDB): domain Bacteria; phylum Pseudomonadota; class Gammaproteobacteria; order Steroidobacterales; family Steroidobacteraceae; genus 13-2-20CM-66-19. Next base: position 1,418 of record CATPBQ010000287.1, read on the forward strand.
GCGCGAGTACGCCTCGATCACCGCACGCTCCGGGGCAGTTGCCTGGGCGATGACCTCGCGGGCGACTGAGCGAAACCTGAACAGGCGCGCTTTGCGGTCCTGCTCGAGGGCGACTTTGCCGAACAGCTCCGCCAGCTCCCCGGCGGCGAGCCGCCGCGAGAGATCCATTTCGAAATAGCGGTCCTGCGCGTGCACGAAGCCGGTGGCGTACGCGAGGTCGAGGCGGTTGGCCGCCTCGATGGTGGGCACGCCGCGTGCATCGCGCGTAATGCGCACGGCAGTCGTGAGGCCCGGCTGGTGGAGCGCACCGTCCAGCCGCGGGAGCGAGGCACGCAACAGCCCGAAGCCGAGGGTGAGCGCCGCGAGCAGGAGCACCGCAGCGGCGGCGCCGATGTACTTCAGCGTCCGCATGCGTGCGGGTTTAGTCCAGCGTGACCTTGAGGATCTGCATGGAGTTGGTGCCGCCCTGCACGCCGGACAGCTCGCCCTTGGTGAGAATCACCAGGTCGCGCTTCTTGACCAGCTGCAGCTCCAGCAGCCTCGTGAACAGCGCGCGGTACAGGTGCTCGGTGGAGCCGTCCGATCCGGTGACGTCGAAGATCACCGGGTAGACACCGCGGTAGAGCGTCACGCGCCGGCGGGTCGCTTCGTGGCGCGTGAACGCGTACACCGGCATGTCGGAGCGGATGCGCGACATCCACAGCGGCGTGGCGCCCGATTCCGTCAGCGCCACGATGGCGCGCACCTTCATGTGATTGGCCGTGTACATGACGGCCATGGCGATCGCTTCCTCGGTGCCCTGGAACTGGCTGCCGGTGCTGCGCTGGCGGGAGCGGGTGTGGGTGAGCTGATACTTCTCGGCCCCCTCGATGACCTGGGCCATTGCGAGCACGGCCTTGACGGGATGGCGCCCGATGGCGGTCTCGGCCGACAACATCACCGCATCGGTACCGTCCATCACCGCGTTGGCCACGTCGCTCACCTCGGCGCGCGTCGGCGCCGGGTTCTGGATCATCGACTCCATCATCTGCGTCGCCGTAATCACCACGCGATTGTGCGTGCGGGTCTCATGGATGATGGTTTTCTGCAGGCCGGTGAGTTCCGCATACCCCATCTCCACGCCCAGGTCGCCGCGGGCGACCATGACCACATCGCTCGCGTCGATGATGCCGGCGAGATTGTCGACGGCTTCGTGGCGCTCGATCTTGGCGACCAGGCGCGCCTCGCCGCCCGCCGCACGCAGCAGCGAGCGCGCCTCCTCGATGTCGGCGGCCGTGCGCACGAACGATACCGACATGTAGTCGACGCCCTCCTCGGCGACGAACCGGATGTCCTCGTGGTCGCGCGCAGTCACCGCGGGCGCCGAGATGCCGCCGCCCTGGCGGTTCAGTCCCTTGCGATCGGAGAGCTCGCCGCCGACGCGCACGCGGGTCTCGATCGTCGTAGCGCCGACGCGTTCGACGTCCAGCACGATGTGCCCGTCGGCGAGCAGCAGCGTGTCACGGGCGGCCACGTCGCGCGGCAGATCCTTGTAGGCGACGCCCACCGTGGCGGCGGTGCCGGCCTTCGGATCAAGCGCGGTGTCGAGCGTGAAGACGGCGCCTTCCACAAGCTGCACGCGGCCGTCGCGAAAGCATTCGATGCGGATCTTCGGTCCGCCGAGGTCGAGCAGCACGCCGATGCATTTGTCGGCGCGGTGCGCGGCCTCGCGCACCAGCGCCAGTCGCCGCCTGCGGTCCGCGACCGTGCCGTGCGAGGCGTTGAGGCGCACGACGTCCATACCGGCGCGCATCATTTCCGTGAGCACGTCCAGCGAGTCGGTGGCCGGCCCCATCGTGGCGACAATCTTGGTGCGTCTCAATGGCGTCGGCTCAGCCACGTGCACGCTCCTCGAGGATGGCGACCGCCGGCAGGGTCTTGCCCTCCATGAACTCCAGGAATGCGCCGCCACCGGTCGAGACGTAGGAGATGCCGTCCTCGACCCCGTACTTCTCGATCGCGGCCAGCGTGTCGCCGCCGCCGGCGAGCGAGAAGGCCTTGCCGCGCGCGATCGCCTGGGCGATGGCGCGCGTGCCTTCACCGAACTGCGCGAACTCGAACACCCCCACCGGCCCGTTCCAGATGATGGTGCCGGCGTCCTGCAGCAGCGCGCTGCAGCGGTCGGCGGTGTCCGGCCCGAAGTCGAGAATCATGTCGTCGGCGCGCACCTGGCTCACCGGACGCACGTCCGCGTGCGCCGTGGCCGCGAATTCCTTGCCGACCACGACGTCCGTCGGCAGCAGGATCTGCGTGCCGCGCGTTCGCGCCTTGTCCAGCAGGCGGCGCGCGACATCGAGCATCTCCGCCTCGTACAGGGACTTGCCGACGTTGACGCCGGTAGCCGCAAGAAAGGTGTTGGCGATACCGCCGCCCACGATCAGCCGGTCGACCTTCTCGAGCAGCGACTCGAGCACCAGCAGCTTGGTCGAGACCTTGGAGCCGCCGACGATCGCCACCAGGGGCCTGGCGGGCTGCTGCAGCGCGCGCTCCAGAGCTTCCAGTTCGCCCACCAGCAGGGGACCGGCGCAGGCCACCGGCGCGTAGCGCGCCACCCCGTGGGTGCTCGCCTCGGCGCGGTGCGCAGTGCCGAAGGCGTCCATGACGAACACCTCGCACAACCCCGCCATGCGCCGCGACAGCTGCTCGTCGTTTTGCTTCTCGCCCTTGTTGAAGCGCACGTTCTCGCACAGCACGGCGCTGCCGGCCGCACAGTCAACGCCGTCCAGCCACTGCTTGCGCAGCGGCACGGGTTTGCCGAGCAGCTCCGACAGCCGCACCGCCACCGGCGCCAGCGTGAGCGCTTCGGTCTCCTGCCCCTCCTGCGGCCGGCCGAGGTGCGACATCACAAACACCTTCGAGTGCTGGTCGAGGGCATAGCGGATGGTCGCCAGCGCCGCGCGGATGCGGGCATCGCTGGTCACCACCCCGCCGTGCACCGGCACATTCAGGTCTTCCCTGATGAGGACCCGCTTGTTGCGCAGATCCGTGTCGGCCATGCGCAATACCCTCATGAGGCCCGCGACCACGCCAGCGTGGTGTCGATCATGCGGTTGGAGAATCCCCACTCGTTGTCATACCAGGCGCACACCTTGACCAGCGTGCCCTCGATCACCTTGGTGAGCGTCGCGTCGAACACCGCTGAATGGGCATCGTGGTTGAAGTCCATCGACACCAGCGGCGCGTCGTTGTAGGCGAGGATCCCCTGCAGCGCGCCCGCCGCCGCCTGCTGCAGGGCCTTATTCACTTCCTCGACGGATGTGGCGCGCTTGGCGGTGAACGTCAGATCCACCAGCGACACGTTGATCGTCGGCACCCGCACCGCGAAACCATCGAGCTTGCCCTTGAGCTCGGGCAGCACCAGGCCCACGGCGGCGGCGGCGCCGGTCTTGGTCGGAATCTGCGACATGGTCGCAGAGCGGGCGCGCCGCAGGTCGGGGTGGTAGACGTCCGTCAGCACCTGATCGTTGGTGTAGGCATGGATGGTGGTCATGATGCCGGCAAGGATACCGACCTTGTCGTGCAGCACCTTGGCGACGGGCGCCAGGCAGTTGGTGGTGCAGGACGCGTTGGAGATCACGGTATAGCCGCTCTTCAGTACGTTGTGGTTCACGCCGTACACGATGGTCGCATCGACATCATCGCCACCGGGGGCGGAGATCACCACCTTCTTCGCACCCCCCTTGAGGTGCGCGCCGGCCTTCGCCTTGCTGGTGAAGAGCCCGGTGCACTCGAGCACGTACTCGACCCCCACCTCGCCCCAGGGAACCTTCGCCGGGTCGCGCTCGGCAAACACGCGGATGCGATCGCCGTTCACCACCATGTAGTCGCCGTCGACCTGCACCTCGCCGTCGAACCTGCCGTGCACGGTGTCGTAGCGCGTCAGGTGCGCATTGGCCTTGGAGTCGCACAGGTCGTTGAGCGCCACGATCTGCAGCTGGCCGGTGCGCTTGCCCTCGTACAGGGCACGCAGCACGTTGCGCCCGATGCGCCCATAACCGTTGATGCCGACCTTGATTGCCA
>CATPBQ010000288.1 GCA_955652795.1 uncultured Steroidobacteraceae bacterium
CGCGGTCCCGGCACCCAGCACCAGGCGCTGTTCCACTCGACCCAGCGGCCATAGTGGAAGGGTGCATAACCCCATGGGGCGTCATCGACCCAGGTCCAACCCCACGGGACGATCCACACCCAGTGACCGAAACGGTACGGCGCCCAGCCGGCCACCACTACGGCCGGTGCCCAGACGTAACCGTAGTCCGGCGTGCTCTCCCAACGTCCATTGTTGTCGAGATCCTGCGTGCCGGCGACGTCGTCCGCGACGTACTGGCGCGAGGGCGAGTCCTGTACCCGACGCTCACGCCCCGCTGACCAGCTGTCCAGATCATCGGGAGCCCCCAGGGAGCCGCTCTCATACGCGAGTGTGTCCGTGCCGGTGAATCTGACCATCTGCTGAGTGCCGATGGCGACCGACTGTCCCGCGCCGGCGGCCTGCGCCTGCCCCTGACTCACCTTGACGATGGTGGTGTCACCCGCGTCGTTGACCTCCACGCGATACTCGCCCGGCTGCTGCAGCGACAGCGCGATATTCGGGGTATCGACCTCATAGGTCTGACTACCCTGCATGTGCCGCACCCGCACGATGAGGGTTCCCGCGGTGACCTGCATCTGCGCCGTGTTGTCATCGAGATTGAGGAATGAGAATCCCGTGGTGGCACCTAGGCGAATGACCGCGGCGCCCATGTCGAGCTCGGCACGCGAGTCCTGATCCGTCCACAGCTTGTCGCCCGTCGTGAGCGGACGATTGACGGTCGCGGCGGCCCATTCCTGTACGCCCGCCGGCTGCAGCGAGACGGAGCCCTCGGCATTGCTCAGGCGCGCCACCCGACCCGGTGGATCCCCCTCGTCAGCCCAGGCAGCCCCGAGCGCGAACAAAGCCAGGAGCGCCAAGACTGCGCGTCGGCCCGGTACACTCAACAGGCGTGTCTTCATGATTTGCTCCACCCTGAGAACAAGAACGCTGCCGATGCCCGGCGGATTACCTGCATCAGGCAATCCCCCACCATAGGGGTGGACCTGCGGCAGGTGGCCGGCGTTCACACTCATTTATATGACGGCGGCACGCTGAACCGCCAGTGAACCACAACCGGGAACGCCGTGCGCTGCAGGCAAGCGCTCGGCTGAAGCGCACGGCTTGGCGTCAGGGGCGGTTGCGCCACCAGTGCGCGAGCGCCGCGAGAAGCGAGGCCGCTCCCAGCCACTCGTGCGTCCGGGAAGCCACCTCGTGCACGGCTCCGGTGGTGTAATAGAGCGCGTAGCCGCTGGCCACCAGCAGCGCCGCACTGCCTGCGAGTGCGAGCCCGGAGAGGCGGTTGCGCGCACTCCCCCAGCGCTCGATCGTGTGGCCCCCGACGATCCACCCCAGGAGAAACACGCCGCCGACCGCCAGCACGCCGTGCATGCGCATCAGCACCGCTCCCCAGGGGTTCGGAAGCGGACCCCATGGCGTCTGCTGCGTAAAGGCGAAATGCAGCACGAGCCACACAGCACCGGAAAGCCACAAGAGTGCGCCGAGCGTGAGAATCGCCGCGCGCAGCGCCGGGGACATGGGCGCGCGAGCACCATTGCGCGGCGCGAGGCGCGTGGCGCCAGGGCCCGCTGCGGAGGCCTTTTCGGAGCGACTCACGGCAAAGTGCTGCACGGGAGCTCAGCCGGAGGAAGCCGCCGCGGGCCGCAGCGCCACCTGCCACAGCGCCACCAGCCAGCGCACACCCGCGGTCACGTGTTCGCAGGAGAGCGTGGCTCCGGCGATGTTCTTGATGTCGGTTTGCACGCGCAGCTGCCCGAGCCCTTGCCGCCCCGCGAATTGACGCCGCCACGCATCGCTTCTGATTTCTCCACCGTGACTCTCCCGGTACGCGAGCACCTCCAGCGCGCTCAAGTGACCGGCGGCGTCGATACCCGCCGCGTAAGTGATGAAGTCTTCCCGACCGATCACCTCATCGACGAACACGTAGCCGGCGAGCTCCCCGCCGCGCATCGCCTTCCAGGCGCGCAGGCTGCGGTGCGGGGGCTGGGGTCCCGCGAGCGTCGCCACCTGCGCTCGCTGCGCCGCGTTGAGCGACGTGACCAACTCGTTGAACACATCGGCCTGCGGAAAGAGGGCTTTCTGCGCGCCCTCCGCCGAGAGGTACTCCGTGGCGAGGACAATCTGCACCGGCGCAGCCGTCAGCGCAGCCAGTGCCAGGGCCCAACCTAGTGAGCCGCGATCCGGGTCGGTCATATGGGCGGGATCCTCATCGCCAGGTCGTCACCGTCGCCAAATACGAATGCGAATGATTCGTAATTGCTATAGGATAACTGTACGAGGCCCTGGGGTTCAACTCGTTCATCCCATGCTTTCCGCCGAATCGGTGCCCTCGCCTGCCCGCCCTTGCGGGGCCGCGTCCGGACGCAGCCTTCGACGGCTGCGGGTCGCCCTGGGCACCTGGGTGGCGATCGAAGCGACCGCGGAATCTGAGGCAACTGCCGCATGCGCGATCGAGGCGGCCTTCGCAGCCGTTTCGGAGGTCGAACGGCGCATGCACCCCGAGCGTGAGGGAAGCGACACTGCCCGCATCAACTCAGCGCCACTGCATGTCCAGACGCGGATTCACGCCTCCACCTGGGAGGTGTTGAGCCTGGCGCAGCGGCTGAACGGGCTGACCGATGGCGTGTTCGATCCCTGCCTGCCGCTAAGACCCGGGCGCCTGAGTGACCTCGAGCTCTCGGGTACGTCGCGCGCATTGGAGCGGTGGGTGGTGCGCCGCGCGCCGCTGGCGCTCGATCTCGGCGGGATCGCGAAAGGCTACGCGATCGACTGTGCGATCGCGGCCCTGCGTGCGGCCGGCTGCAACGTGGGCGCGGTAAACGCCGGAGGCGATCTGCGCCTGTTCGGAGCGCGCCGCGAAACCATTCTGGTGCGCTACCGCGACCACGGTTATCAACCCCTCGCTTTGCAAAATGCCGCGCTCGCAGTGAGCGACCTCGATGAGCCGCGGCGACCCCCGGGGCATCGCGGCTATTACGTGCGCACCGGCGTCGCTGGCGCCTGGCGCCGCTACGCCGCGGTACTGGCCCCCGATGCCATGATCGCCGATGCACTGACGAAGTGCGTGCTGTTGTGTTCCGAAGAGCGCGCCGGCCGGCCCGTGGCTGCGGTGGGCGCACGGGACGTCACGGATGCGCGCGCGGCGCGGATCGCTAAAGCCCGCTGCCTCACAGAGCACCCGGCAGGCGCTCCGCCAGAAAATCAATGAACGCCCGCACGGCGGGCAGCAGCCCACGCCGGCTCGGAAACACGACGTGGACAATCCCCTGCGGACTGTTCCATTCGCGCAGTACGCGCGCGAGCACGCCGCGCCCCAGGTCCTCGCGCACGACGCTCTCGGGCAGCCGCGCGATCCCTAAGCCCGCCAGCACGGCGGCACGCAGCACGACAAAATCATGGCAGACCACGCGTGGCGAATGCTCCACGCGCGCGATCTCGCCGTTTGGTCCCACGAGTTCCCAGGGACGCCGATCGAACTCCCCCGCGTAGTCGAGCGTATCGTGCTGCGCGAGTTGCGGCGGATCGGTGAGCTCACCGGCGCGCCCCAGATACGC